>JAPLJI010000159.1 GCA_026388655.1 Pseudomonadota bacterium | reverse complement strand
GTAGGCCAGGGCCAGTCCCGGCAGATGAATGAGACCGTGAAAGGTAATGAGAATGGGGAGGAGGAAGAGAAAAAATATCAGGGCGATCTCGGGAGCTGACCAATCCGGGTTTGGTTGCGCGGCTGGTTGGCCCGGGAAATTACTTTGGGGTTCTGGTGGAAACATGCTTGCTCAAATCCGAAGAGACCGTTGCAAAAAGATCATTCTGTCATTCTGAGCCCTTTCAGGAGCGGGGCGAAGAATCTATCTTCCATCGGAGAAATCCGAAAAACCAGATCCTTCGCTTGCGTTTACCCTGAGCGCTTTGAGATTCTTCACGGAGTTTACACTGAACGAAGTGAACGTGTTCAGAATGACAGAAAGTGAAGGGTTCAGGATGACATGAAGCGAAGGGCTCAGGCGCCGTCCTGAATGAAATGAAGGAATGACATATCGAGGGCTTTGCAACGGTCTCAATACAGATTTTGCCCTCACTCAAATCCTCTTCCCGCATCAAGAATTTGGGCCTGGACATTTGAAATTTAACTTGTAATTCCCCGTGGTCTTGCCACGGGGTTACCTTATTTCTGTCATTCCCGCGGAAGCGGGAATCCAGTTTTTTCGGAAATCCCTGGATCCCTGCTTTCGCAGGGATGACGGACGACTTAAGAACATTCCTTAGATACCCCGCGGTCTTGCCGCGGGGAGCTTCATTCGAAAAGATTATATTTCAAAATGCACCAGACGGCATTGATGCACCAGACGGCATTGATACCGTCCGGCCAATTGATTTTTTTCCCTTCCCGGCGGGATCGGCCCTGGTAGGAAATCGGCACTTCCAGGATTTTAGCCTTTTTCCGGGCCAGCTTGGCGGTGATTTCCGGTTCGAATCCGAACCGGTTCTCTTCCAGGGCGATGGATTTTATCACCTCGCTTTTAAACATTTTATAACAGGTTTCCATGTCGGTCAGCGCCAGGCCGGAACACCGGTTGGAAAGCCAGGTCAGGAAGCGGTTGGCCCAGTAAAACCGGGGGATGAAAGCCCGGCGGGGATTGCGGGAAAAACGGGATCCGTAAACCACCTCCGCCTGGCCGCCGGCAATCGGCTTCAATAGTTCCGGGTAATCCCCGGGGTTGTATTCCAGGTCGGCGTCCTGGATGGTAATCACCTCCCCGGTGGCTTCCCGGATTCCTTTCCGGATGGCCGCGCCCTTGCCGTAATTCTGGTCCTGGAAAAGAAACCTGATCCGGTCCGGGGCGGCGGGCTGCGCCTCCGACAATTTTTTCATGATTTCCCTGGTTCCGTCGGTGGAACCGTCATCGATCACAATGATCTCCTTTTCCAGGTTGACGGCCTGGATTTTTCTCAGGATTTGCTCCAGGGAATATTTTTCGTTGTAAACGGGGATGATGATGGAAAGCTTCATAATGGCAGGAAGACGGGGTTTATCATTTCGATTTAATGCTTGTTTTCGTAGGGGAGGGCCGGAGTTTATCCTGAGCCAAGTCGAAGGACGCCCTCCCGAGAGAGTCCGCCGAGGGGTTTACCCTGAAGGGCTTCCCCTACGCAATATCGCAACCTGAAGGTTGCGGCTACCGAAACGTAAAGATCCCGATAAATCGGGAGCAACGATAACCGTTGGACACCGTGTTTATATCTCAACAACCATCCCGTCGTAGGCGGGTTCGATGCCGGCCGGGAGGGAACCCTGGAGTTCCTCGTAGTCAATCGAATGGTCAAAGTGGGTCAGGGCCGCCCGGGCCGGGCGGAGTTCCGCGATCACCCGGGCGGCGTCCTCGACGGTAAAGTGGGTGGGGTGGTATTCCCGCCGCAGGGCATCCAGAATCAGGAAATCCAGGTCCTGAAGCTCTTTTTTCGATTCCTCCGGCAGCTCGCTGCAGTCGGTCAGGTAGGCGAAGCGCTTGGGTTTTTCCCCGGGTTCGATGAACCGGTAGCCGAAAATGGGCAGGCTCCCATGCATGATCTCCAGGGGGAGGATTTTCAGCCCGAAAAGCTCAAATTCCTCCTCCACCGGGTTGGTCTCCAAAAGGGGCTTGCCGCCGCCGATCGGGGTGACATTGAAAATATAGGCGAAAACCCGGCGGATGAACTGCATGGTTTCCTCGCTCCCGTAAATCGGAATAATCGCCCGCTGGAGGAAATTGAAATTTCGCAGTTCGTCGATGCCGTGAATGTGATCGGCGTGGGTGTGGGTGAAGAGGACAGCGTTAACCCGGACAATTCGATTGGCGAGGGACTGGAAATAGAGATCGGTGGCGGTGTCGACCAGGATGTTTTTTTCCCCGTGGCTCACCAGGATCGAGGCCCGGGTTCTCCGGTTCCGGGGCAGGTTCGAACGGCAGACCGGGCATTTGCAGCCGATCACCGGCACCCCGGTCGAGGTTCCACATCCTAGAATCGTGATTTTCATTTGTCAGCGGTCGGCGGTCGGCGGTCAGCTGTGTGTTATTCTTTCATGTCCTGGGTGTAATATTTCAGCTTGGTTGAGCCGACGCGGATGATGTCCCCGTCGGTAATCTTGCGGTTGCTGATCTGGATCCCGTTGACAAAGGTTCCGTTGGTGGAGGCCAGGTCGCGGACAAACACATTGTCGCGGGAAAAGGCCTCCAGGACCGCGTGCTTTTTGGAAACCTCCGGATCCTCCAAAACCACGTCCGCGTCCGCCCGCCCGATGATCACCCGGCCCTTGGCGAGCTCGATCACTTTTCCTTTCCGGGGATCGGAGATGATCTCCAGGAAGATTTTCTTCCGGAAGGGCAGGGGCAGGTCGGGACCGAACAGGTCTTCCTCTTTGCCTTTCCGGGTGGTTTTTTCGATGGTGTTATATTTTTTTACCATTTGACCAGGAAAAAAATTATCCCACCGACCAGGAGAAGAATCAAGAGATACCAGATCCAGATCCTTCCGGATCCTTCTCCCCGCTCCCGGCCCGGGCGGACCCGGCCCCGGGCCTCGTAGGTTTTCGACTTGATAATCGAGTCGACGATGGAGGACTCGGCCCAGGAAGGCGAAGATTCCGGTCCGGAGATGCGGGTGCCGGGATCGGAATTGCGGGGTTCCAGCTCCTGATCCTTCAGCCGGGAGGTGCCGCCAGACGGCGGGGCCAGGTAAACCTGGGCGGCCAGGGCCTGGGCGAATTCGTTCAGGCGGGGGTAGCGGTCGTTCGGGTCCTTGGCCAACGCCCGGAGAAGGATTTCGTCCCAGAGCGCGGGAATTTCCGGCCGGATCCGGCTGGCTGGAACCGGGTCCTCGTTCAGGATGTTCAGGCCGATCGCCTTGATATCGTCCCCCGGGTAGGGTTTCTGCCCGGTGATCAGCTCGTAAATCACGATCCCAAGGGAGAATTGATCGGAACGGCCGTCCACCCGCCTTCCCTGGATCTGCTCCGGGGACATGTAGCTGGGCGAACCGATGACCAGCCCTTCCCGGGTCAGGTCGGAACCCTCGAAGCGGGCGATTCCGAAATCCACCAGTTTGATCTCAAAACCCAGCCCGAAATCCGAGGCCATCATTCCCGAGTCATCATTCCTGGGCTTGGGGCTAGGGGATTGAGACTTGGGACTGATGAGGATATTTCCGGGTTTGACGTCGCGGTGGACCACACCCTGGGTGTGGGCATAGTCCAGGGCCGAGGCCGTTTTTTGGGCGACCAGCAGGACCTGGTCGAGGGAAAAGGGATGCTTTTCCCGGAGCAGGCGCTTGAGGGAGGGCCCGGGGACGAATTCCATGGCGATATAGCAGAACTCGGCTTCCTCGCCGGCGTCATAAATAACCACGATCCCGGGGTGGGAGAGCTTGCCCGCGATCTTGGATTCGCGGATGAAACGTTCCTGGAACTCCTCCGCCGCCGAGGCCGAACCCTCTTCCAGCCAGCGGGAGGAAAAGTCCACCACCTTGAGCGCAACCGGCCGGTCGATCCGGGGGTCGCGGGCCTGGTAGACAATCCCCATTGATCCCCGCCCGACTTCGGTCTCGATCTGGTAACGGCCGATTTTGCTGGGTGTTTTCATTCCGGTCATAAAATGGATTTATTGTTTTTTGTGATCATTATTTCGCAGGGGCGGCATTCTACTGCCGCCCGAAGAGGGAGCCAGTGGAATGGCTCCCCTACGTTATACTTTTGAAACACGGTTTTGTGGGGGCGGCTGTGGGAGTCCGCCCGGACTTTTGGTTGTTTTTTCGGCTCATCACGGAATGTTACTCGAAAAACATGGGACAAAGGAAACCCAAACGTCATCCCTGCGAAAGCAGGGATCCAGTAAATACTTGGAAACACTGGATTCCCGCTTTCGCGGGAATGACAGAACCACGTAAATTTGGCTCGTAATAACGAAGGATTCACCGAGAAAAAGTCGGATTGTTCAACTAAACGGTTAACTTGTTGATTTTCATAGACAATATCATGATTTCTCATCGTATTGTTGCAGCATTCCGTGAAGAGTTGTTTTTTCTAATTATCGTTCAGCCAGTTTTCCAGATCCCGCAGGGCTTTTTCCTTTTCCACTTCGTTGAAGCTTTCGTGGTAGAAACCCGGGTAAGTGATGAATTTTTTCCGAACAGAGCCCACCCGCGAGGCGAAGGTTTCGGTTCCCCGGGGGTCGGTCAGCTGATCGTCCCCCCCGTGGATCAGGAGAATGGGAATCGTGAGCTGGAAGGCCTGGGCCTGGGTCGATTCCATTCGGGAATTGATCTCGGTAAACCAGCGGGCGCTGACTTTTTTATGCACCAGGGGGTCTTCGAGATAATTTTTAACCACTTGCGGGTCGTGGGAAAGGTACTCCGCGTTCAATCCGTTATCCATGGAAAGGGTTGGGAAAATCCGGGAGAGGGTTTTTCCCAGGAAAGCCTTGATCCAGGGAACCTGGACTTTCAATTTCAGGGCCGGCGAAGAGGCTACCACCCCGGCCAGCGTCCCCTGGTTTTCCAGCGCGTAGGCCAGGGCGATCAGTCCCCCCAGGCTGTGCCCGATCAGGATCACGCGGTTTTTCCCGGTTTTCTCCACCGCCAGGGCCTGCAGGGTTTTCAGATCTTCCAGGTATTCCGAGAAGCTCTCGATGTGGCCGCGCTTGCCTTCCGACCGCCCGTGGCCCCGGTGATCGAGGGCGAAGATCGGGTAACCCCGCGGGAACAGGCGGTTGACGACATTGGCATACCGGCCGCTGTGTTCCCCCAGGCCATGGGCCAGGAGAATCAGGGGACGGGATTTCCTCTCCTCCGTGTTCTCCCGGTCGGTCGGGGGAACCCAGGCTTGCCAGAAAATTTTGGTCCCACCCGCCCCGGGAAAGTATCCGGCCATGGTCATTCCCTGCGGTTCGGAATTTGCTTTGGATTGCCGATGAAATCTTTTCCGTGTCATGATTTTTTCCCTCGCATTACCGGATATGATATCACATAAGGAAGTTTTTCAAAGATAAAGGGAGCCAGGGGCATGGCTCCGGATGTATCCCTCCCCCTTGAGGGGGAAGGTTAAGGCGAAGAGATTTTTTGCGATTCACGAAACCCTGCTTCATGAGCGGGAGAATTTTATTGTGCTGCAAAACACCTTTCTGCATCTTCCCGGGGTCGGGCCCAAAATGGAAAACCGGATCTGGGAGTCCGGCATCCGGAGCTGGAGGGAAGCGCTGGCGGGAACCGGGGCTTGCCCCCTGCCGGCCCGGATCGGGCAGAGGCTTTCCCGGGAGATCGAGGAATCGCTGGAACATTTTATCCTGGGAGAGGCGGGGTTTTTTACCCGGCGCTTGCCCTCCCCGGAAAGCTGGCGGCTCTTCCCGGACTTTCCCGGGCGGACCGCTTTTCTGGACATCGAAACCGACGGTCTCTCGCCCCATTTCAACTCGATCACCGTGATCGGGCTATATGACGGGGAAAGGTATCGGGCTTTTATCCGGGGAAAAAACCTGGAGGAATTTCCCGCCGCCGTCCGCCCCTTTTCGCTCTTGGTTACCTTTAACGGTTCGGGATTTGACCTGCCTTTTTTGCGGGCCAGGTTCGGCCGGGAGGTGATTCCCGTCGATTCGCCGGCTTGGGGCCACCTGGACCTGAGGTTTGTTTTCCGGCGCCTGGGTTATTCCGGCGGGTTGAAACGAATCGAGCCGCTCCTGGGAATCGAAAGAGACCCGGAAGTGCAGGGGGTGGACGGATACATGGCCGTTGTCCTCTGGGGTGAGTATTTGCGGGGAAGCCGGGAAGCGCTGTCCCGCCTGGTCCTTTATAATTTTGAGGATACGGTCAATCTCGCCTGGCTGGCGGCCCGGGCCTACAACCTCGCCCTCCGCCGGATCCCGTTTTCCCTCCCGGAGCTGCCGCTGCCGGGACGGCCCAGGTTTCCGGGTATTTAAGAAGAAGTTTCGGGTTTCGAGTTTAAAATCTTTACTTGTAATTCCCGGTGATTTTGCCACGGGATTAACTTATTTCCGTCATTCCGCACTTGATTTAGCCTGCCCCGGACTTGATCCGGGGGAATCCAGTTTTTTTATTTGTCTGGATTCCTGCTTTCGCAGGAATGACAACGGAGAACTTAAGGGTTGGTTTTCCGCCGCCGCCCTTTTATCCCCGCCAGAATTGCGGTCAGCAAAATACCCCCGAGGCAAAAAATGGTAATCCCCTTGCCCCACCGGTAACAAGCCGGGCGGAAGATGAAGGAAACCCGGTGTTCACCCCCGGAGAGAAAGATCCCCTTAAAGAGGTAGTTGGACCGGTAGATTTCTTTATCCTGGCCATCCACCTGCGCCCGCCATCCGGGATAATATGAATCGTTGAATATGAGCAGACCCGGGGCCGGGAGGCCGGCTTCCAGGTCGACCCGGTTGGGGGAATATTGGATTATTTTTAATCCCCCCTCACCCCCCTTTGACAAAAAGGGGAATGGGGGGATTTGAAGTGTCGTCGGGAAAAGAATTCGATCCCGGCAGGCTCCCATTTTTTGGATTTTCCCCGATTTCAAGCATTCATTTCCCTCGAGCAAGGCCGGGACCCCGGGATTGGCTCCGGGAGAAAACATTTTTTGGAATACCTCCCGGCCGGAAGGAACCCATTCCCATTGATTAACCACGTGGAACCGGGGGCGGGCGTTTTCATTCCGGAACAGCAGGATATTCTTTTCCGGGTCGGTGAAGACCGCCTTTAAACCGGAAAGCCGGGGGTAAATCTCCGCGATGGGTCTTCCGGACTGCTGGATGTTGGTGAGGACATATTTTGTATCGGCGAGATTGATGAATTCCGCGAGGTTGCCCAGGTTATCGAAGCGGTAAAGCTCGCAGGTTCGGCTGGGCAGGGCCGGCTCGTTCCCGAAGAAATAATCAACCCGATCATCCAGAGCCGAGTTGGGGACCAGGACCTCCCGGTAGGAATTGGTCTTGAAGAAAGGGACCGAACCGGGATCAAACCAGAGCCGGTAGGAATGGGGCTCTTCCCGGGAAAGAACCTGGGAGTAGATTTCGGGGGCGCGGTGGAAATCCCGCCGGTTGGTTACCTTCAGCGGGTTCAGGCCCAGGAAAAGATCAATTCCCAGGAGAAGGAAAAGGGCGAAAATCAAATAATTTTTCCCTCCTTTGGCTCTCGCCAGAAGAAAGATGAGCAGGGCGGAGGCTGTCGAGAAGAGGGCCAGGAAGAAGTATCCTTGCCTGAGATCGGAGAGCGCCCGGCCGGTGTTGATCTGGAGATGGGAGGAAATCTCCGCCTGGAAAGCGGGGTATTTACTGATCAAAACGATCGCAAACCCAACAGTAACTAGGAAGGGAATAATATAAAAAGACCGCGGTAAACTGTTCTCCTTGTCATTCTGAGCCGGCTTGTCCACCGAAGCTTTAGCGAAGGTGGAAGGCGAAGAATCTCGATTTCGTACGGGAAAAAATAAAAACCAGATCCTTCTCCCGCCGGAAGCGGGCTCAGGATGACATTTCGGAGATTTGGCAACGGCCTCATCAATGAGTTTCTGTTTATTAGGGTTTGGTGGGGCCAGTATGTTAGCCAGCCCCAGCCCGGCCAGGATGGCGAGGAAGAAGTTCACCAGGGAAAAATATTTTGCCGGAAAACGGAAGAGGGAAAAGCCGGGCAGATGGGTGAATATCCAGGGCCAGACCGGGGTGAAACTGCCGCAGGCCAGCAGGAAGAAAACGACGATCAAGATGAAATACCAGATCGCCAGCCCCCGGTTTTTCAATCCTGAAAAATCCTCTTCGGATGTCATTCTGAGTCCCGGTTGCCGGGACGAAGAATCTCGGTTATTTCGGAGAGACAGCAATGAACACAGGGCTAAAAATATCGGGGCGATTCCCAGATAAATACTGGGATACCAGAACTGCTTCATCGTCAGGCTGTTCGCGAGCTTTTCTCCCCAGAAGGTATTGAGGTTGTTCTGGCCCCATAAAAACGGGTGAAAAAGGTTGAACAGCCGTTGGGGGTTGAGAGAGAAATACCCGGCTTCCTCCAGGGGGATTCCCTGAAGCCGGTAGGATTGCCCCGCCATATCGAGCAGGGGAAGAAGCTGGATCATGGAGATGCCGAGGGCCAGGGCCAGGGAACCGATCAAAAACAGTCCGGCCCGCCCCAGGGAAAGGGCGAATCTGGCCGGGGCTTTCTGGATGGGTTCGAGCTGGTGGGACCTGATAACCAGCTGGATGACGGCCAGGCCGACGCCGATGACGAAGCTCTGCAGGTCTCCGGTTAGAAATTGACAGGAGAATGCCAGGGTCAAAAGGCCGAGGTATTTTTTTGACCCTTGTTGAACTCTTCGATTGTCATTCTGAGCCGGCTTGTCCACCGAAGCTTTAGCGAAGGTGGAAGGCGAAGAATCTCGATTTCGTATGAGCCGCCGGAAAAACCAGATCCTTCGCTGACGCTCAGGATGACATTTCGTAAATTTGGCGGTGTTTTCTGTCTGTCCCGGATGGCCTAAATATTTTTCCAGGCTGAAAAGGATGAGCGGATACCAGACCGCGCCGAAGAGAAACCCGATGTTTTTCGAGAGGGAGATCATTACCCCGCTGAAAGCATAGGTGACCGCGGCGAATAACGCGGCTGCAATATTTCCCTCCCCCTTGAGGGGGGAGGGTGAGGGTGGGGGTGAAATTTTTAAGGCTGGCAGGTTGCCGGTGAGGGTTTTAACCAGGAGGTACATGAAGAAGCCGGCGAGGAGGTAGTGAATCACGATCAGCCAGTTGTAAGCGAGATCAAAGGGGAGGAGGAAAAAAATCAGGTTCAGGGGGTAAAAATAACCGTGGAGGGGATTACCGACCTGGTAGTAGCCCAGGGCCACCCCGGGATTCCAGAGGGGCAGTTCGCCGTTATGGAGTTCGGAAAAGAACAGTTTTTTATAGAAGTAGTAAAAATACGTGGTCATGTCGTTATCGATGACCGAGCTCCAAAAGAGGGGATGAAAAAGATAGATAAAAAGCCCCAGGGCCGGGAGGAGATAAATTAAATTATTAATGAGGGATTTATTTTTCAAAATCTGCGGGATGGGGTTCCGAGATCGTCCTGTAGTTGCCTGATTTATCAGGCTTTTAAGGGTCTACTTTTTTTATATCGTTTTATCCCGGCTACTTTTTTTCAAAGGACGAATATAAGAACTTCTTCTTGATTCATCGATAATTCTCCACAACTCCTTTTCCATCTCCAGCTTGGAAAGGCCCGGATTTCTCAGCCGGATCCCGGTCCGGGTCAATTCCCGGGTTAATTCGGAGAGCTCCGAGGCGATTCTGACTTTATCCCCCGCGCTCAATTTGCGGATTCCTACGAGGTACTTTTCTTCGTTGGCTGGGGATATTTTGGAACCGGTTTTGACCATGATATTTTTATGATATGGCGCGGGAACGGCATTCGCAAGAGATTTATATCCCTCTCCATTGAGTAGGGGCGGCATTCAATTGCCGCCTATTATATCCCTCCCCCTTCGCTTGCCCCGTCAAGGGCGGGAAGGGGGGAGGGCGAGAAGGTCAAAGATATTTTTAGGAATGAAGCTCACCGCGGCAAGACCGCGGGGTATCTTTCTCAAAACAGCGCTTTGACTCAAGGTTGTCATTCCAGTCCCGCATCAGAGTGCGGGATAAACTCCAGCGGGAATCCAGAAAAAGAAAATAACTGGATTCCCCCGGATCAAGTCCGGGGCAGGCTAAATCAAGTGCGGAATGACGGAAATAAGGTGACCCCGTGGCAAGACCACGGGGAATTGCAAGTTAAAGTTAGTTTGTCAGTTGAAGCTCAAGTTCGGTTATCTGTGAGACCTTTTTGAGAAGAGGTTCTTTTATCCTGACATAGACAACCGGTTGTCCTTCTTGGCGCTGTTGCCGGGCAATTTTTAAATTAGAATCTTTAAGCTCTTCATCAAATTCAGGCAGAAGAACAATTTGCGCTCCCCGGGGAATTTTATCTTCGATCTCGGGGTGTTCGAAAAGATAGCGGCTGAACTCCAGGCTTAAATTTACATTTTTTTGAAAGAGTTCATCGCTGTTCATTGGAAGCTCCCTAAGAACCTCTTT
>JAPLJI010000119.1 GCA_026388655.1 Pseudomonadota bacterium | reverse complement strand
GATTTCCGTTCTCTATTTTGTTTAGAAAGTAGAGGTAAGCGCCGATTTCATTCAGGGTCTGGTAAACATCGGGGTTGGACTTGGCGTTTTCCAGCGACTGATCGGTTGCCGGGATGGCCGCCGGCTCCGCCGAAAGGGCGAAGCCGGTCATTCCGCCCACCCCGATCAGCGTGATCAACGCGATCAGGCATATTCTGAATATCTTCTCTTTCTTATTTATTTTCATTGTTTTCTCCTTTTTGTTTCAGGGTTCATTTCCTCCGCTTATTTATAGTTGCAAGGGCCGTGCCAGGGAAAAAAGGCGGGGTTTGAGGAATCTCCGACGGAGATGACCGGGAGTAAAATTCAAAGTCAGGGTCTTAATCCACCCGGTGAAGCGGGTTTAACCCAGGCAAAAGTTTCAAGTTCAAAGTTCAAGGTTCAAAGTTTAAAGTTCGTAGCCTCCGGCTCGGAAGAGCCTACGGCTCCGCTTCCAGCCCGTAGGGCTTACAGGCCGGAGGGGAGAGGGCAAGGCTTTTCGATTAGATCCCGAGCATTGCGGTCGAGGGAAGCCTTGCGGGGAATTGACGATTTAAAAACCATAACGTCATTACCCGTGTCAACGGGAATCCGGAGAAATGTCATTATGTAAATCTGATTTTGAATTATGATATTTTGATTTTGAAAATTGGATTTATAACAGAAAGGCCCGCGGGGATTAGCCCGCGGGCCTTCAGCTTAGAGCGGTGGAGGCAGCTTAGCTACGGTTCTTTCTTCTCAGGAGGCATATTCCGAAGAGAGGAAGGAACCCGAAGCCCAGGTGGCCATCGGCACCGCATCCGCCCATGCCGGGGAGGGTGGCCCCGCCCAGGTCGGAGTCGGAGATCTCCGGGGTTTC
This sequence comes from Pseudomonadota bacterium, assembly GCA_026388655.1. Lineage (GTDB taxonomy): Bacteria > Desulfobacterota > JAPLJL01 > JAPLJL01 > JAPLJL01 > JAPLJL01. The sequence goes on along the minus strand of JAPLJI010000119.1, from coordinate 7,341 downwards.
ATCTGGGTCGGCGGGCGGAGGATCGTCCGCGGGCGGTTCATCCGCGGGCGTTTCATCCGCCGGGGGATCAATAATCGGTTCCATCATCAGATCGGGATCCGGTACATCGGGGATAAGATGAGCGGGCTCTAAAAGGACTGCTGGGGAAATGAATTCTTCATTTGTGGTTATCAGGTTTAATTCATTGGTGGCCTCAAAAGTCAAAGCTACGATATCGTCACCATTGTCAGAACTGAATTCCCGAAGATAGGAATCACCATATTTGGTAGCATTATCCATATCGTTATTAAATGCCCGGGCATAAATAAACTGTCCTGAATTGATGGTTCCTGCGGCCCAAGTTGTATTACAGCTAAAGAATCCCCACCCTTCGTCGAAGTCTCCATCACCGACCGCGCAGGTCCCAATTATGGTGTCATCACCAGTGGGCTGACCGGTTGAATTCGGAGGATCAATTGCACCGTTGGCCCCAGTCAAAATGAGTTGAATCGCGCTCCCATTGGCCAGGGGAGTGGACCCATCAGAATCAAAGACCGAATAAAAATGATTAATCTCGTCGATTGCAGCCGTCCCCCAATTAATTTCGACCGCGCCGGTGTCTAGCTGCATGAACCCAAGAAAAGCAATGCTAAGTAATAGCGCACGAACTGGTTGGCTCAATTTCCCTGCTAACTTTTTCATTTTCTCTCTTCCTTTCATGGTTTTTTCCTTCTATGCCATATTTAAGTTGCAAGGCCCGTGCCAGGGTTTTTCGGGGAATGATTTTATGGTTTTCCGACGAGGAATGGAAAAACTCGGGATTAAAAAAGGGGGTCACGATCAACCCGGTAGGTCAGAATAAACCCAAGAAGAATTGACGAATTACGATTGACGAATGACGAATGGGAAAAGCATAGCGCAAAGAGCACAGCGCACAGCGAGGTAGCCGCAGCCTTTAGGCTGCGTAGTTCAAAAGAATTGACGAATTACGATTGACGAATGACGAATGGAAAAAGCATAGCGCATAGAGCACAGCGCATAGCGAGGTAGCCACAGCCTTTCCTTACAGGATAAATAGGCTGCGTAGTTCAAAAGAATTGACGAATTACGATTGACGAATGACGAATGGGAAAAGCATAGCGCAAAGAGCACAGCGCACAGCGAGGTAGCCGCAGCCTTTCCTTACAGGATAAATAGGCTGCGTAGTTCAAAAGAATTGACGAATTACGATTGACGAATGACGAATGGAAATAGCATAGCGCATAGAGCACAGCGCATAGCGAGGTAGCCACAGCCTTTCCTTACAGGATAAATAGGCTGCGTAGTTCAAAAGAATTGACGAATTACGAATGTCCCTCGTGATAACTCGGGATAAAACGATTGACGAGTGAAAACCAAGCAAATTAACGATTAACGATTGTAGCTTCCGGCCCACGCTTCCTGCCCCGCTTCCAGCCCGTAGGGCTTACAGGCCGGAGGGTAAGGGCCTACAGCCCGGAGGAGGGTAAGGGCCTCCAGCCCGGAGGGATTGACGAGTGAAAAGCGAAGAAGAAATGACGATTGACGATTTACGATTGACGAATGAAAAGCGAAAAAGAATTGACGAGTGAGAACCAGTTAAAAGTTTAAAGTTTAAAGTTGAAAGTTCAAAGAAAAGAATTCGAGGGAAGAGTGAGAAGCAGAGAAAAAAACGTCATTCCCGTGCAAACGGGAATCCAGTTCTGAGTTTCGAGTTAAACCAGAGAAACCCGAAAAACTCTTTTCCCTTATAATTACATAAATATAAGAGTCAAAATCTTAATTGACTTGAAACATCTATTTCCTTATAATATAGGCAAGGTTTGGGGGGTAATGTGGGAAGGAATTTCCCGTATTTTATTATTGTCACCTTGATTTACAACTAGCTGAAAAACTTAAAAAAAGGCGGGAAAATATGTCTGAAAAAAAATATAAAAAAGAGGCGCAAAACACTCATAAGAAACCTTATGAAAAACCCAGGATTATTTTAGAGGAGAAGATTGAGGGAAGGGCAGGGGTATGCACTCCGCCCGGAAAGAATCCGAGTCATTTTCCAGCTTGTATTTTTTTGATGAGTTAAATTTATATTAAATGGATCAATTCAGATTACAAATCGAGGTAAAGGGCGGATCTATGGTTCCAACCTTCAACCATGGAGATCAAGTGGAGGTTCGAACCTGCGGCGTTGAAGATTTACGCAAGGGTGACGTGATCGCTTTCTGGAGAAATTCCAGCTTGTTTATCCACCGTTTGTACGGGTTTAAAAAAGAGATGTTAATAACCAAAGGAGACCGTTGCCGTAATTTTGATCCACCGGTGGAGCGAGAGAGAGTTTTCGGGCGAGTCGAACCGGTGACCCAGGTCACTGCAAAAAATTGGGATTTATTTAAACTGTCGGGAAGTGTGAAAGACATCGTTTTGTCAAAAATTTACCGGGTGCTTGCCGGGATACGATTGCAATATTAAATATCATGAAGATTCCTTCTTTTAAATTCGTTTACCAAAGCCAGGTTTTCTCCTGCGCTCTCGGTTTGTTGATTTTATTTTATTCCGGGAACGCCCATGCCGCCCGGCGTTTCACTCCCACAACCTCCTCGAGCAGTGTGACAATGGGCGATGCTTCCGGGAGGGTTTCCCTCCAGATTGCCAATACTAGTACTAACCCTAACAACGAGGCGATTTACCGGGTACAATTAACATTTCCCACCGCGACCTACAATGTCAGTTCCAGCACTACTCCTCCCACGGGATGGAGTTACACCATTCCCTCGGTAGGGGTCATTAATTTAACGACAACTACCAATCCGATCGCCAGGGGCGCGAATTTAATTTTCAATATCACCCTCATCGGTCCGGGTTCTTCTATTATCCCCCGTGCCGCTGCAAACTCGACGGATACGCTGACGGCGGCGGCGGCTTATGATAATACCGGCGCTACCTTTGCCCGTCAGGGAAATCTCCCCACCTGGGTCAGATACGGGCTGAAGGCGCAATTAACCGCCTCCCCCGGCTCCGTGGGCATTGATGGGACGATCAGTTTGAATTTTTCCATCACGAATCGAACTACCGCTACCCAAAACGGCCTGGTTCCGAATGCCATGACCGTGACCCCGACCGGGTCCGCGGTTTTGATTTCTGGCCCCACTCCCGCGAACTTAACCCTGGCCGCCGGAGTCTCCGGGAGCTTCAGCTATTCTTACCGGGCCGCGACGATCGGCACAACGACCTTTTCCAGCTCGGCTCGCAACGGCGCCAGCAATGTTACCTCTCTTGCGGTTACTTCCAATCCCGTGACCATCGGGGCCGCTCAGTTTACCATCACCACGCTTTCATCCGATGTGACGATGGGGGACGGCGCTGGAATCGTCTATTTCCAGGTCTCGAACACGACTGTCAACGTGGTCGGGGCCAACGCGCCCGTCGAATATTGGACCACCGATCCCACCGAGGCCATTCCCCCCGGCGGTTCGCTCACCTTCAAAGCCGAAATTACCGGCCGTCCCAACGGGGAGAATCCCATTCCCAGCGCCGCCTCTGATCAGACCGATATCCTCGCCAATGCCCAGGCATGGGGAGGATCAAATTTTACGACCAATCCTCTGACCCGGCAGGGGACCCTTCCCAACTGGCAGAGGAAAGGTTTGAAAACCCAGATTTTCGTCACCCCGGGATCACTCGGGGTTGGCAGTAATATGAGTGCCCAGCTTTTAATTACCAATCGCTCCACGGTGCAGCAGAATGGAATCGCCCCGGGGACCATGTTGTTTCCTCCCGGCTCCGGTAACACCGGGTCGGCCGCCTGGGCTTCCGGACCTGTTCCCGGCACCTTATCGTTGGCTTCGGGGATATCGGGATCAACCCTTTACATTTACCAGGCCTCCTCCGCCGGGACGGTTACTTTCTCCAACCTGGCTTCGAATGGGACGGTTTCTTCCAACCCGGCCACTTCCAATACCGTTGAAATCGGGAATTTTACCGCCGAGCTTTCCGTCGACCCGGTCAGCATCGGCTCGGGCTATAACGTGACTGTTTCCATGCTCGTGACCAACAACGGGAGCACCTCGCTGGGGAATGTTGTGCCCTCGATTTTGGTATTCCCGGGAGGTGCCACCGCGACCTGGCAGTCCGGTCCCGCCCCCAGTTCGATAGCCAGCCTCCCCCCCGGGGGATCGGGATCTTTCGTTTGGACTTATCGAATCACCGGACTGGCCGGCGCAACCTATCAATTCCTTGGCTCCGCGACGGCTAATGGGCTGTTAACCACTAATACCGCTGTCTCACAGATCGGCCAGGTGGTTCCCTACTACCTGACCCTAAACCCGGATACCGTCGCCTCCGGGAGCGTTCCCCCCAACCTGACCATCAATTTTACCGTGGTCAACAACGGCACGACCGCGATTAACCGGTTGTGGTTTGTCGTCGCGACCGGTTTTACCATCGTAAGCGGAAGCGGGCCGGGTGCGCCGTTGGGGAACTGGGCCTATTCCGTTAGTGGTAATAACGTGAATTTCCGGGCCGCCTCAAACGGCGGCACCGGGAGCGATTTGCCCGCCGGCGGATCGGCAACCTTCAGCATCGTTTTCTCCGCCGTGCCAACCCGTCCGGAAAACACCCAGTTTATTTTCCAGGCAATATTCATGCAGGGTACGAATTACCGGGGCACGGCTTCGGATTATGAATTGGTTACCGCTAATAAAATTTCTTTATCTTATAACCCGGCCGGGCCGCTTCCCGCGGATGGTTCCAGCATCTATACGATTGACGCCCTGCTGACCTCGGGAGGGGCTCCTCTCTCCGGCAAGTCAGTCAGCTTTACCGCTACCGCCGGCACACTTTCCGCCGGGACCGCGGTGACGAACGGTTCCGGGGTGGCGAGGGTTACCCTGACCGCGCCGGTTTCCTCGACAAATACCCAGTCCGCCGTTACCGCCACCTACCTGGGCGCCCAGGATAGTAAAACCCTTTATTTCAACGGATACACAGGACCAAATGTTCTTTATGTGGGAGGCACTCTGTCGCCGACCTCCGCCCGGGTGGGGAACTCGGTTTCCTTCGGGCTCGACGTGATTAATTCGGGGACGGCGGTGATGAACCTGACTACCGGGTCTTACTTCAGATTCACCGACGGGACGAGGATTTACACCGCAAATCTCAGCGCGGCGGTTTCGGTCCCGAATGGAGCCACCCGGACTCTGACTTTCAATTCTACGGCGGTGAATGGCGGTTTTACCATTGGCTCGTATTACCCGACCCTTTATCTTACCGACGGGGGAACCAACAACCAGACCCGGTCGGTCTCCGATACGGTCCAGGTTGTTCAGAACATTCCGGCGGGGACGATTACATTGACCCCGGTGCCCGGTGCGATCAACGCTAATGGGAGCGATACCAGCACCATAACCAGCGGAACGATCCGCGACGCTTACGGCAACCAGGTCCTGAATGGGGAATATATCACCGTCTCGACGGACCTGGGGACGATAGCTACCGCTGACGCCGACCCGGCGACGCCGGGGATCCAGGTCGTCACGTCTGGAGGAGTCATTGCCTTTATCCTCCAGGCCGGAACGATCACGGGCACCGCTCATCTCAACGCCAACAACAGCGCTTACGGCGGGACGGCCTCAGGAAGCACGACGGTCACCTTTACCCCGGGCCTGCCCGCCGGGACGATAATTCTTCTTCCCAATCCCGGTGCCATTCCCGCGGACGGAGCCAGCATCAGCACGGTAACCAGCGGGACGATCACCGACGCATACGGCAATACAGTTCCGGATGGCACTTTCATCACGGTTTCAACCAGCCTGGGGACGATCTTTTCCTCCGATATGGACCCGGCAACGCCTGGAATCCAGGCTAGTACGAGCGGTGGGATGATTTCCTTTGTGGTTCAGTCCGCTATTATCACCGGGATAGCGAATATCAACACTGATTATCAAAATAGTTTGGCAGTCTGAATCTGGAGTTGGATATGATGTTTATTTCCAGGACACTTTCGGAGGAAGTTGGACCGACGCGGCGGATGTTTATGCTTCGGGGACAACTGCTTTCTGGTTTGATAATGGGACCGGGACCGGTTCGCACCCGTCTACCGTGGACCAGAGATTTTACCGCATAGCGGTTGGAGGAACCGCATTTTATTCTCCTCAAACCGTGGGCGAATTTAATAAGACGATAGTTCCGGGAATGCAGTTGGTATCTATTCCCTTTGAACCATACAATCCGGATATTAATGCTGTAATTGGTTTCCAACTTACCGGTGCTCTCGGAGAGACCAGAGCTGATCGGATTTGGAAATGGGATCCGTCTTCTGATACGTATCATTTTTACTGGCTGAGAAGAAACCTGGGTTGGTATGAAGGAAGTAACACGACCAATGTTTCTCTAAACTCAGATGAAGGTTTTTGGATTCAAAGCCGGCAGGCTATTGACCAAAAGATTTGTTTTGTTGGCAAAGTGTCGGATATTCCTGTTCGAACTCTTTCGATTGTTTCCGGGATGCAGCTGGTTGGGCATACATACCCAATTTCAGTAAATATCAATTCGTCTGATTTAATTAATGATGGTTTTACGGGAGCGCTCGGGGAAACAAGGTCCGACCGAATCTGGGTCTGGGATCCCAGCACCGATGCTTATCATTTTTATTGGTATCATAGAACCTTGGGATGGAGAGAAGGTGGTATTCCAGCGAATATTGATTTAAAACCAGGAGTGGGGTATTGGATCCAGATAAGGAATAATCCTTTCACTTGGACTTATCCGAAACCGTATTTGAATCCGCCAAATTAAAAGGAATATGAAAAAATTACTTGTTTTTCTATTTATGTTTGTAATTTGTTGGCCTGCGAGGGCTTATTCTGTAGAGGTCAACTGGGGTACAGCTATTGAGTATCCAAATAGTAATTCTTTTTCCATTGTTGATTCTAATGGCAATACTCCATTGAAGAATGGCGATATTGTCCACCTAATTTATGCCGGTGCCAATGGGACTATTGATCCCCCAAATTCTATGGGTCAACCAACGGGTGATGATGTGTTGCTTGATACAAGCTATATAGGCTATGGTGGTGGCGCACTTTACCCAGACAAAGGTTTTTTTTCCAAAAATTATTCTTGGAGCGGAACTTACGGTCAGAAGCTTTTTGTTCGAGCTTTTAACGACACTATTTCCAATGCAACTTATTTTGGGGATTCTTATTTAAGAACATATCAAAATCCTCCGGATGATTTAGTAAACATGCTATTCGAATGTACGGACGAAACACATTCTTTATCTACCAATATTCAATTTGCCTACTCACCCACAATGGTTGAGTTGATTTCTTTCAACGCCACCGGGATCGT
>JAPLJI010000086.1 GCA_026388655.1 Pseudomonadota bacterium | reverse complement strand
GCTCTCCTCGGGAACGGTTTTCCAATTATAGTCTACCCGGATAACGGGATACAACCTTTTATCCCCTCTTTTTATTTCTCTTCCTTTCCCAGGGAAAAGAAAGGGGCGAGGGGAAAAATTGGCTGCCAAGACTTTACTTGAGATTGCGGTCAAGGGCCTGGCCTAGACCTGGTGGAAGAAAAGGAAGGCGTTGGTTCCGCCGAACCCGAAGGAATTGGAGAGGGCGGCTTCCACCCGGGCTTGGCGGGCCTCGTTGGGCACGTAGTCGAGGTCGCACTCCGGGTCGGGGTTCCGGTAGTTGAGGGTGGGGGGGACCCGGCCTTCCTTGATGGTCAGAACGGTGAAAATCGCTTCGACGCCTCCGGCGGCCCCGAGCAGGTGTCCGGTCATGGATTTCGTCGCGCTGACCATGAGGCCCTCACTGTCGCTCCCGAAAACCTCCCGGATCGCCCGGGTTTCAATCGCGTCCCCGGTGGGGGTGCTGGTGCCGTGGGCGTTGATATATTTGATCTTGATCCCGTTGCGGCTCGCGCCTTCCTTGAGGGCGGCCTTCATCGCCCGGGCCGCGCCTTCCCCGCTCGGGTTCGGCGAGGAAAGGTGAAAGGCGTCACAGGTGGCCCCGTAGCCGATCAGCTCGGCGTAGATTTTCGCGCCCCGCCGTCGGGCTCTTTCCTTCTCCTCGAGAATCAAAATGCCGGCGCCTTCCCCGAGAACAAAGCCGTCCCGCTCGAGGTCGAAAGGCCGGCTCGCTCCCTCCGGGTTTTCGTTCCGCCGGGAAAGGGTGCGCATGGCGTCAAAGCCGGCGATGGAGAGCGGGGTGATGGCCGCCTCGGTTCCCCCCGCGATCATGACCTCCGCTTCCCCGCGCTGGATCATCCGGTAGGCCTCGCCGATCGCGTGGGTCCCGGAGGCGCAGGCGGTTACCGGGGCGAGGTTCGGGCCCTTGGCCCCGGTGTGGATGGCGACCTGTCCGGCCGCCAGGTTGCTGATCGTCATGGGAATGAAAAAGGGAGAAACCCTTTCCGGACCCCTTTCCATCAGTATCTGGTGGTTTCTTTCGATCGCGGGTAGGCCCCCGATCGCGGTCCCGATGCTGACCCCCACTTCCTCGGCGAAGTCTTCGGTGATTTCGATCCCGGAGTCCTGCAAGGCCTGGAGGCTCGCGGCCAACCCATACTGAATGAAGTGATCCATCTTTTTAATCTCTTTTTTCGAGATGTACTCCTCGGCGTTGAAATCCCGGACCTCTCCGGCGATCTGGACCGGGGAGTTGGAGGGATCGAAACGGGTGATCCGGCCGATGCCGCTTTTCCCGTTCAGGATAGCTTCCCAGGCGGAGCGGGGGTCATTCCCAACGGGACTGAGTATCCCCAACCCGGTAACCACTACCTGCCGCATGATTTATGACCCCTCATTATTAATTACCAATGACCAAGCACCAATTAACAAACAATTACCAATGACTAAACACCAATGACTAGACAACGAGCAATAACCAACTCTCAAGAGGATTTCCAACGATTGTGTAGCTGCCCGATTTATTTATCCCGATTTCAGAGGGACTTGTCCCGACTCCAAAGGGATTTATTCCGACAAGGGAGGGATCGGGCTGAGAAAATATCTTTAATGACGGAGCCTCATAAATGAGGCAACTACAAAATGTCCAAAAAACCAACCGTTGGACACCTTCTCAAGTTCCAAACTTGAGACTGGAAACCAGTGACCAGAGACTGGAAACCATAAACCAGAGACGGGAGATTAAATTATTCATTTGAATCCGCCAAGGTAACATTCAGTCCGCTGACTTCCCCGTTTTCCTTCAGCTTCAGGGTAATGTAATTGACCGCGTCCTGGACCTTCTTGACCCCTTCAATATCCTCATCCGGGATGGAGATCTCGAACTCTTCCTCCAGGGCCATGATGAGCTCCACGACATCCAGGGAATCCGCCTCCAGATCTTCCTGGAACCTGGCTGTGGCGATCACCTTCTCCATTGGGACATTGAGCTGCTCGCAAACGATGTCTTTTACTTTCTTAACTATGTCCATTAGTGGCCTCCTTTCAACTTCATTTGCATACTAAAATAGTCGCTAAGTTCCGGTCTTAAAAGGGAAAATCCAGAGAGTGGCGGAAAA
>JAPLJI010000082.1 GCA_026388655.1 Pseudomonadota bacterium | reverse complement strand
CGGGGACGGCGAGCAGACCCGCGACTTCACCTACGTGGCCAACGTGGTCCGGGCCAACCTGCTGGCGGCGGAAAAGGCCCGCGATTTTCCCGGCGAGGTTTTCAACGTGGCCGGCGGGCAGGGGGTTTCCGTCAACGAGCTTTTCCGGAGTCTCCTGGCCCTGACCCGGCGCTCCCTCAAGCCGATTTACGCCCCGCCCCGCGGCGGAGAGGTGAAGCATTCCGTGGCCGACATCGGCAAAATCCGGGCCCGGCTCGGCTACAAACCCGTCTGCGATTTCCACCAGGGATTGAAAAATGTCGTGGAATGGTTCAAGCAGAAATGATTGAGGATCCCGCGCCGCCAATCCTCCCACCCCGAAGATTCCAACCCCGCTACCCCGTTACTTTATTCAGCAGGGTTTCGAAAGAATCGCGAAGCCGTTTCAGGACCTGTTCATCCTCCGCCTCGTAGCGGAGCACCAGGGCCGGCTGGGTGTTGGAGGCCCGCACCAAAACCCAGCCCCGGTCAAAGGCAATCCGGATCCCGTCCACGGTAACCACCTCGCGCGGTTCCAGCCCGAAATGGCTGCGGACCCGGCCGGGATCGGAGAGGAATTCCCGCAGGTCTTTCACGATTTCGAACTTCCGCTCCTCCCGGCAGTCCACCCGGATCTCGGGCGTGGAGCAGACGGCCGGAAGCTCCCCCGCCCACCGGGAGAGGCTCTTCCCGCTCCGGAGCAGAAGCTCCACCAGCCGGAGCGAGGCGTAAATCGCGTCGTCGTAGCCGAAGTACCGGTCGGCGAAAAAGAGGTGCCCGCTCATCTCCCCGGCCAGGAGGGCTTTTTCCTCCCGCATTTTCTTCTTGATCAAGGAATGGCCGGTTTTCCACATGATGGCCCGGCCCCCGGCGCGGGAGATCTCGTCGTACATCACCTGCGAGCATTTGACCTCGCCGATGATCGCCGCTCCCGGGTTTTTCCGGAGAATATCGCGGGAGAAAACCGCCATCAGCGTGTCCCCCCAGACGATGTTCCCTTCCGAATCCACCACCCCGAGACGGTCGGCGTCCCCGTCATAACCGATCCCCGCGGCCGCCCGCTCCCGGGCCACGGCCTGGACCAGGTCCCGCATGTTCTCCGGGACCGTGGGGTCGGGATGGTGGTGGGGAAACCGCCCATCCGGCTCACTGTAAAGTTCGACCGCCTTGACCCGGAGCCGCTTCAGGATCTCCGGGGCCACCAGGCCGGCGGTTCCGTTCCCGGAATCGAGAACCACCCGGAAGCCCCTGCGCTTCCGGGCCCAGGGCGTGATCCCGCGGAAATGCCTCACCATGAAATCAATATAATCCGGGATGATCTCCCGGGTTTCGATCCGGCCCCCCCTCCGGCCTGTAAGCCCTCCGGGCTGGAAGGGCCCCCGGGCGAGTCGACCGGAGGAAGCCAGCTTGCCGATTTTCTGGATCTCGTCCCCGTAAAGGGTTTCCTTCCCCGAGCAGACTTTAAAGCCGTTGTATTCGGGCGGGTTGTGCGAACCGGTGATCATCACCCCGCCCCGGGGTTTCAGGTGAAAAAGCGAGAAATAAAGCACGGGAGTGGGGCAGACCCCGAGATCGACGACCCCCAACCCGGCCTGGGCCAGGCCGGCCGCGAGGGCGTCCTTTAAACGGGGGGAACTCAGACGGGCGTCCCGGCCGAGGGTTACCTTTTTGCTCCTCCCCGGGGCAAACTTGAGCAGGTAGGTCCCGATCGCCTGGCCGAGCCGCTCGATCCCCGCGGAGAGAAATTCCTCTTCCGCGATCCCGCGGATGTCGTATTGTCGGTAACAGTGGGAAGGAATCAGGGTCACGAGGTTATTTGATCCACTGATTTTAGGTCAGGGGGCATCCAACTTCGCCAATTCTACTACGCTGATCCATCCTACGCCTTAGGCTTCCGACTACGCTAAAGCTCCTTCGGACAGGCCGGAGGACAGGAGCTACGAAGGACGGGGGCTACGTCGGACAGGTAGGGCAAAGAGCATGGGGCATAGAGCTAAGCGTTTATCCCGAGTAAGATCGAGGGACTCATTACTTACGCAGCTTTTTCCGTTTCTTACCTTTGACCCTTGACCTTTAACCTTTAACCTTCCTCTACACTCTTCCGTAGTCGTCCTCGAACCGAACGATGTCGTCCTCGCCCAGGTACTCGCCGTACTGGGCCTCCACGATCACCACCGGGATGATCCCGGGATTTTCCAGCCGGTGGCGGGCCGAGGCCGGAACGAAGGTGCTCTCGCCGGGATGGAGGTCGAAAATCTTGTCCGCCACCGTGACCCGGGCGGTGCCGGAGACGATCACCCAGTGCTCGCTCCGGTGATGGTGGATCTGGAGGGAAAGGCGGGAGGTGGGATTGACCACCACCCGCTTGACCTTGAACTTGTCGCCCTGGTCGAGAACCGTGTAGGAGCCCCAGGGACGCTTCACGGTCCGGTGGATGATGGATTCCTCGAAACCCTTGTCCTTGATCTGCTCGACGATCCTCCTCACCTCCTGGGCCCGGTCGCGGGAGCAGACCAGGAGCGCGTCCTCGGTGTCGACCACGATCATGTCCCGGAGGCCCAGGGTGGCCAGGAGCCGGCGGTCGCCGCGGATCAGGGAGTTCTCGCTCTCGAGGTCGAAGACCCGGCCGGAGATGATGTTCCCCTGCCCGTCCTGGGGCAGAAGGTCGAAAAGAGCGCTGAAGGAACCGACGTCCGACCAGTCAAAGCTGGCCGGCACCACCACCACGTTCCGGGACTTCTCCATCACCCCGTAATCAATGGAGATCGGTTCGATCTCCTGGTAAATCTCCTCGATCGCCTGGTTCATCTCCCGGGTCTCCAGGAGGTCGGTGGCGTTGGGATAGGTGGTCCCGCCCACCTCGTTGATCACCTGCTCAACCCGGGCCAGGCCCCGGGCGAGCCCGGGGAGGTGCCGGCCGATCTCGGTCAGAATGGCCGCCGCTTTCCAGACGAACATCCCCGAGTTCCAGAGATAGTTGCCCTTGGAGAGGTAACCCTGGGCGGTCTTCAGGTTGGGCTTTTCCTGGAAGGAAAGCACCGGCCGGTAGCCGTTTTTGCCCGGGGTGGAGGCGTCAAACTCGATGTAGCCGAACCCGGTCTCGGGACGGGAGGGAGGAATGCCCAGGGTGACGAGGTGGCCCTCCTGGGCGATCCGGATGGCGTTCTCGATGTCCCGGGAGAATTTCTCCTGGTCGCGGATGTAGTGGTCGGAGGGCAGGACCACCATCACGCCATCGGGATCGACGCGGCGGACGAAAACCGCGGCCAGGCCGATGGCGGGGGCGGTGTTGAGCGCGCGGGGCTCGATGATCACCGGGCAGAGTTGGTGATCCTTTCCCCGGGGATTGGGCGCGAGCTGGCGCAGGGTTTCCTCGACCTGGGACTTGCTCGTGACCACGATCATCCGCTCCGGCGGGGTCAGGCCGCGGACCCGGCTGACGGTCTGCTGGAGGAGGGACTCCTCCCCGATCAGGCTGAGAAACTGCTTGGGCATCTTTTCCCGGGAAAGCGGCCAGAAGCGCGTACCCGCGCCCCCGGCCAGAATGACCACAAAGGTGAACGGCCCCTCTTCCTTGACTTTATTCATGCCAAAACCCCCTTACGCAAAACACCAATGACCAAGCACCTCTAACTTGAAATTCAAATTTCAAAATCCAAAATTCAAAATAAGCCCAAAAAACCAAAAATGAAGCTCCCCGCGCCAAGACCGCGGGGTATCTTTCTCAAAACGATTCTTAGGCTCTGGGTTTTCATTCCCGTCCCGCATCAGAGTGCGGGATAAACTCCAGCGGGAATCCACTTCTCCATCTGTCATCCCCGCGAAAGCGGGGATCCAGAAAAAACAACTGGATTCCGCATCAAGTGCGGAATGACGGAATAAGGTAACCCCATGGCAAGATCACGGGGAATTACAAGCTAAAAATAAAACTTAATTTTTTCACCCTCACCCTTTTCCTCTCCCCTCGAGGGACTTGTCCTGAAGGTTCGTCCTGAAGGAGAGGGTTGGGCCTCCGGCTCCGCTTCCGGCTCCGCTTCCAGCCCCGCTTCCAGCCCGGAGGGAGGGTAGGAGCCTACGGCTCGGAGAGGAGAGGGGGCCAAATCAATGATTTTCAAATTCAAGTCTCATGGTCTGTTTTTCTTCGGAGGAGACAATCCAATTTGGACACATATGATTTGAACTTAAGCATTTGAACTTTTATTTTGGACATTTATTTGACCTTTGGGCTTGGGCATTTGAACTTTTGACTTTAAGCTTTCCTTTAATGCTTCCAGGCGAATCATTGTCACGATTAGTATTTATTATATTAGACCACGGGCGGAAGGACAAATTCTATCCCGCGGTCTTGGAGAAGTAGCCCCAGGAGGTGGCGATGATCTTTTCCAGCTCGGGAATAACCGCCTTCCAGCCCAGGACCTTCTGGATCTTCTCCGAGCCGGCGACCAGCTCGGCCGGGTCTCCGGGCCGGCGCGGTTCGTCCCGGCTGGGAATGCGAACGCCCGTGACCCGGCGGGCCGCCTCCACCACCTGGCGGACCGAGTAGCCCCGGCCGTTGCCCAGGTTGAAGACCTCGCTCCGCCTTTCCCGGGAGAGCCATTCCAGGGCCAGGATGTGGGCCTGGGCCAGGTCGTTTACGTGGATGTAATCGCGGACGCAGGTCCCGTCCGGGGTGGGATAGTCACTGCCGAAAATACGGACCACGGCCCCGCCCCCTCGACTATGCTCGGGGCCTGCGGCCTTCCCGCTCTTGACCCGGGCGGCCGCCTTGAGGACGACCGGGATCAGGTGGGTCTCCACCTCCCGGTCTTCGCCCAACTCCCCCTCCGGGTCGACGCCGGCGGCGTTGAAATAGCGGAGGGAAACCGATTTCAGCCCGTAGGCCTGGTCGCAATCGGCCAGGATCTGCTCCCCCACCAGCTTGGTCATCCCGTAGGGATTGGCGGGCCGCTGGGGATGATCCTCGGTGATCGGGACCCGCTCGGGCTCGCCGTAGACCGCGGCGCTCGAGGAGAACACCGCCATCCTCACCTGGTGCCGGACCGCCGCCTGCAGGAGGGTGACCGTGCCGGAAATATTGTTTTCCCAGTAAAGGAGGGGGTTCTCCACCGACTCGGGAACCACCGCGCTCGCGGCGAAGTGGATCAGCGCCTCCGGGCGGAAGGCGGGAAAAACCCGGTCCAGGAAGGCCCGGTCGCGGATGTCGCCTTTTTCGAAACCCCCGAAAAGAACGGCCTCGCGGTGGCCGGTGGAGAGGTTGTCGACGGTCAAGATCTCGTGCCGTTTCCGGCCCAGCATTTTAACGGTGTGGGAACCGATGTACCCGGCTCCGCCGGTGACCAGGATTTTCATGACCGCTCCGAAGAAAGGTCCATTGAGTCCATTGGGTCTATCGTGTCCATAGTGTCACAAAAACAGTCCATAGGGTCTATTGTGTCCATAGTGTCCATAGTGTCCATAGTGTCCATAGTGTCCATAGTGTCCATAGTGTCCATAGTGTCCATAGGGTCTATCGTGTCCATAGTGTCCATTGTGTCCATAGTGTCCATTGTGTCCATAGTGTCCATTGAGTTCATTGTGTCTATTGTGTCCGTCAGATAAAACCTTCGGGATAAATCTATTGAGTCGAATCACTCAGTTTTCTTATTTGATTTTTTTAAATAAGTAATTAATCCACTGCATAGTTTATTAACATTCTCAGCTAATTTATAAATTCTATTAAAATCTTCTTCGAAAACGTAATTCTGATCCAAGGCTACATAAGTCTCGCTTTGCACTTCCGTAGCCGAGCCTTTCGCGACAAAAAGAAATTGAATAAATTCCTTATCAGTTTTTCTTGAAAATCCTTCCGCGATATTACTCATGCTCGATACTGCCGCGTCGGTAATTTGGCTAACCAGACGGAAATCTTTTTGAAAAGATGTACTTTGTTTAACGGACGAATAAACCTCATTAACTAATTTCCTGGCTTCCTTCCAACAATCCAGATCCTCGAATCGTTCTATCTTCATTCAATCTTTTCTTTTGACACTATAGACACTATGGACACTACGAACACTATGGACGCTTGGCGCTTTATCTTCCCCGGCCCAGCAGGCTGAAGATAAAACCGTGTTTCTTGGCTTCGTCCGCGTTGACGATGCGGCGGCCGTCAATGATCACCGGCGTCCGCATCAGCTGTTTGAGCCGGGCAAAATCCAGCTGGTAATATTCCTTGTGCTTGGTCACGATGGTCAGGGCGTCGGCGCCCCGGGCGGCCTCGTAAAGATCCGGCAGGATTTTGATCCCGGGCAGTTCCTTGACGTAGGGGTCGTGCGCCACCACCTGGCAGCCCAGGCGCGAAAGCTCGAGGGCCAGGGAGCTGGCCGGGGTGTTGCGGGTGTCGTCGGAATCCTCGAGATAGGCCACCCCCAGGATCACCACCTTGCTCTTTTCCATCTTCCCCCCGTGGCTCTCGATCGAGCGGCGAGCGAGCTCGGCCATGTGCAGGGGCATGTGGTCGTTGATGGCCCGGGCCAGGCTGATCAGCTCGGCCTCGAGGGGCTCCCGGCCGTAGGCCCGCAAACCGTAGCGCAGGAGCCAGGTATCCTTGGGCAGGCAGTGGCCCCCCACCCCGGCGCCGGGCAGGTGCATGTGCCGGTCGGAGCGGGCGTTGATGAGCTTCTGCACTTCCCAGACGTCGATCCCCAGGCTCTCGCAGATCAGGGCCATCTCGTTGGCGAAGGCGATGTTGACGTCGCGGTAGGCGTTTTCCATGGTCTTGGCGGCCTCGGCGGTCAGGATGTCGGTCGAAAAAACGGGCTTCCGCACGATTTTCTTGTACATCTCCACCGCCTTGAGCTCGCTCTCCCGGTTGATCCCCCCGACCACGCGGGGCATGTCCACGATGTACTCGATCAGCTTGCCGGGCATCACCCGCTCGTAGGAATAGGCGAGGAGAAAATCCCGGCCGGCCACCTTCCCGGATTCCGTCTCGATGATCGGGCGGATGACGTGCTGGGTGGTCCCGGGGGCGACGGTGGACTCGGTAATCAGGAGCACCCCCTGCCTCAGGTATTTCCCGATCTGCCGGGAGACGTCCTTGACCGAATCGTAGCTGGGGCTGTGATCGTCGGCGTCGGTGGGGGTCTGGACGTCAATCAGGATAATTTCCGCGTCCTTGAGCACCTGGTAATCATCGGTGACCCGAAAGGTCCCCTTCTTGACCACCCGGGCCAGGAGCTCGTCCAGGCCGGGCTCCAGCCCCTCGAAACAGCTCTTCCCGGAATTCAGGACCTCGATCTTCCAGCCGGAACGGTCCGAGCGCCTCTGGACGCCGGTGACATCGTATCCCTCCACATCCGCGAGCAAGGCCGCGATCGGCACCCCCACGTAACCCATCCCGATAACCGCGATCTTGGTCGGCATCCGCAAACCTCCTTTGGCAAAAAGTCGAGAGCCAGCTCTTTCCCATCAGGAAAAGTGAACCGAATATTACCATATATTTGGAGGGGTTAGCGAGAGAGGCGCGAAGCGCGGGGGACAGAGAGCTAGAAAAAGAAGGCGGCTAGGTAGCTAGTGCAGTGTCTCAATAATGGTTTTACAGTGATCAAAATCCCTGGTTTTGATTATGTAGGGGCGGCTTTCTACAACATAACACTAGGTTGTTAGAAAAACCAAAGAGACCAGAAAATGTTATTAACGCTATGCTCTATGCCCTTTGCTCCACTTGTCCTTCGTAGTCTTAGCGAAGGAGGATGCCATTCATAGACCAGATCACCAATAACCCAATCATTTATTATCGTCCCTGCGGCTACCTGCTACTTTCTTTTCCAACCACCCAGCAACCGAGCAACCCTTCTTTTCCTGGCCGCTACCGTCCCGGCGGCCGCGGCCCTGATTGCCCCCGGTCCCGGATTCTTTCCAGGACGGCCTCCCTTTCCTCGGGGGAAAGGGCCTTGAACTTCCGGAATTTACGTTTGATCTCCTCCCGGCGTTCCGGGGTGAGCGAGCGCCAGTGCTCAAAATGCTCCTTGATCCGGACCTTCTCCGCCAGGCCCAGGCGCTCAAATTCCCGGAGATTTTTCATAATCTCCCGCCGCTCGGACTGGCTCATCTTCTGGAAGCGGTCCCAGTTGTCGAGAACCTTCTTCCGGGTTTCCTCGGAAAGGCCCTTCCACTGCTCGTATTTCCGCTTCAGCTCCTCCTGCTTTTCCGGGGAAAGCTTGTTCCAGCGCTCGAGGAGCTTCTGTTCCGTCCCGGTTTTCCCGAGCAGCTCCTGGGCCTTCCGGCCGTAATCCTGGAAGAGATCGTGAAAGGTCTGGATCCGCCTCCCGTAAACTTCCTGGTCGGCCTTGGCCTTTTCCGCGAGCGAAACGCGGAAGGCGTCCAGGTCACCGGCCAGTTTCTGGAGCCGGCCCTGCAGTTTTACCCCGGGGCCGGCGACCCCCTGGAGCGCCCGCTCCCCGGAGGTGAAAGCCACGATCCGCCTTCCCTGCGTCTCGGCCGCGAGCCCGCAGACCTCCACCCCCTCGTCCAGCTTGGTCTTCAGCTGGGTGCCCAGCTCCTGGAAACGGCCCCAGTCGCCCTGCTCCCCGGCCTCCAGTCTCTTCCGGGCGAGCTCGCGGGCGTCCGCTTCTACTTTCTGCAGGCGCCGGTTTATCTGGTCCAGCCGGGCATCCATGGCCCGGGCGGTTTGGTTGAGCAGGGCCACCCGCTCGGCCAGTTTTTCCCGGAGCCGCTGGTTTCTCTCGTTGATCCAGCCCTCCCAGTCAATCTTTTCCAACAGGGCCTGGACCGGCCGCAGGGGTCTCTGGCCCACCAGGACCCGGGTTTCCGTCCCCGCGGAGAGCCGCTCGCTCCCGTCCGTCCCGGTCACCTCCACCTCGCCCTTCTCCACGCCGACCCGGGTTTCCCCGTCGTCGGCCACCGCCACCACGAACTCCGTCCCCCGCACGCCGCAGACCGTGGCCGGGGTGACCACTTTGTAGGGCGCCCCCCCTTCCTTCCGCGGCACCACCCGGGAAAGGATCCGCCCCCAGATCAGGCCCAGCAGGTGGCCCCGGGCGTCCGGATCGGAGAGATCCTCATTAAAAAGGAGCTCGGTCCGGGCGAAAATTTCGACCTGGGTCCCGTCCGGAAGCTGGAGCCGGGCGTGGGAATCCGGGCCTACCCGGACGGATTCACCCGGGCTGACCGCGGCCCCGGCCGAGACCGGCCGCCCCGCTTCCAGCCCGGAGGGCTTACCGTCAGACTTACCGTCCGGCTTCCAGCCCGGAGGGCCTCCAGCCCGGAGGGCGGGGACGACCTGCACGTCCCCCCGGACCTGGTCGAGCGTGGCCGGAGAGCCGGTTTTCACGAAACCCCCGCCGAAAAGAACGAGGGAAAGTCCGAAGACAAACCACGGGAAGCGGGTTTTAGTTTTCATTCTTCCTCATCCTCCTTGAGCACGAGGAGAAAGTCCTCGAAAAGCTCTATGTTTTCCAGAAGCTCCAGGTTTTCCAGAAGCTCCACCCGGGAAAGGATCTCTTTTTCTTCCGCGGTGAGCCGTTCCGGTTTCCCGGCCGGCAAGACCCGGGGGAGGGAAACCGCGGTTTCCCCCGACGGCGCCGTGGTCCCGCCCTCCGGGCTGGAAGCGGGGCTGGAAGCCCATCCGGGCAGGAAGCCGACCAGGAAAAACGGCAGAACCAAGAGAAAAGATTTCAGCCAGCCTGCTCGCATTAACTTTTTCCCTCCCAGTTTTCCAGGATGTCGAGATCTTGAATCAACTCATAGTTTTCCAGGAGATCGAGATTCTCGGCCACTACGATCTCGAGGCCGGCCGACCGCGGCCGCTCCGCCTCTCTCCGCAGCGAAAATACCACCCCGCCCAGGATCACCGCCAGGAAAAGCGCGATCCCCGCCCAACGGACCGGAACCGGGGCCAGCCGGAAACGGGCCAGGACCGGCCGGGCCAGGGGTTTCGCGGGCTCCGCCCCGGATTCGACGCCGGCCTTCACGCGGGTCCAGAGGAAAGGCGAAGGGTCCCGTTCGGGAAAGGCCGAAATGGCCTTTTCAATCTTCTCCAGTTCGGCCAGTTTTTCCCGGCACCGCGGGCAATCGGAGAGATGCGCCTCCAACGCCTTGGCGTCCTTGAGCTCCAATTCCCGATCCAGGTAGGCGGAAAGGTTCTTTTCGGCTTGGCGGCAATTCATAAGAACTCCTTAATCAGGTTCAAGGTTCACGGTTCAACGTTCACGGTTAAAAAGTTCATCTGGTTTATCTGCTTACTGCTTACTGCTTACTGCCTACTATCTCCCATCTCCCATCTCCTGCCTACCGCTTTTCAGCGCTTTCCTGATCCGTTCCCGCGACCGGTGCACCAGCGACTTCACCCCCCGGAAGCTGGTTTCCATCACCACGGCCGCTTCCTCGTAGGAATGGCCCTCCAGGGCGACCAGGATCAGTGCCGCCCGCTCCCGCTCGGGCAGTCGGGGGAGCTCGCCGGCCACCCGCGCCAGGAGCGCCTGATGATCGAGATCCTGATCCAGGTCCCTCTCCACCCCCGGGATGGCATCTACAAGAACCAGGGAGCCGGTCTCCCGGTCCCGGAGATGATCCCGGAGCCAGTTCCGCAGGATGTTGGTGGCCACCCGGTAGATGAAGGTTTTAAACGAGGCCCGCCGTTCGTAGCGGGGCGCCATCCGGTAAAGCCGGAGAAAGATTTCCTGGGCGGCTTCCTCGGCGTCGTGCCAGTTCCCGAGATAACGGTAGGAGTAATTCACCATCGGTTTCGCGTACATTTTGAACAGTTCCGAAAAGGCCGCCTCGTCTCCCCGGCTCACCCGGAGAAAGAGCTCGGCTCCCGGATCGTCTTTAGCTTCTGCCATTACTAACCCGGTCCCGGAAGATTGGTTTCACTCCCTCGTAAACTCGGATGGATGAATCAAGTTCAAAGTTCAAAATCTCCCTCGACCCCGATGGGGGTCTTAGGACAAGTACCCCAGAGGGGCAAATGCCAAATTAATGCCAAAGTTCCCTCCGGGCCGTAGGCCCTACTGGGCCGGAGGCCAAGTTCAAATGAATTCCCCCAAAAACGAAAAGCAAAATCGGATTTGTGATTTTTTTGTTTTTTGAACTTTATTTGAACTTTGGGCTTTGATATTTGGCATTTAAAACGACTGCGACTGTCTCACCGCATACAGTAGCTTCGAGGGTAACCCCTGGTCTGATCTTTATAAACCTGCCCGCCTTAAAATTCAAACCGGTAATCCGCGCCGGCGGAGAGGCGCCAGACCGGGTCACTGCCCGCGGGGAAAAAGTCTCCCGGGAAAAGGATGTCGCCTTCGAACAGTCCGGAGAGCTCCCGGAGCGGCCGGTAGGAGAGGGTGAGGTCAAACTCCTCCCCGTAGCGGGAACCGCCGTTGACCCGTCCTTCCTGGGCCAGGAGAAGCGCCCCGGTGAAATCCAGCGAAAGCCTCCGGAGGGGGTCGAGCGAGGCGGAAATGACGGGAGCCATGACCCCGTGCCCGTCGATCCCGGAGGCCTGGGCCGCGCCGGTGAAAAGATTCTCGGAGATGCCCCCGTTAAAAAAGAGATTGGTTTTGGTGATCTGGGGAAGGATGGAAAAGAACCCGTTGATTTCCAGGCCCGCCCCGGCCTGTTCCGGCTTCAGGTCCCGGAAACCGTCGCCCGAGCTCCAAAAAATTCCTCCCTCCAGCCGGATCTTCCGGTGGGGCCGGAGCCCCAGGGAAATGTCCAGGAGCTCGCCCCGGATGGGTACCTGCTCCGAAAATTCCAGCGGCGCCTGCCGGAGCCGGGGAACCTCCCCGGAAAGGTCCATCTCCCCGAACTGGTAAATCAAAATGCCCCGGCCCGAAAAGGCCCCGATCTCCTTCTCGACCGAGGCCCCCAGGTAATGAAGCCGGTCCGAGCTTTCCTTGATCACCCCGCCGAAACCCTCCAGCAACTGCCGGTAGGCCTCCCCGAAACGCTGGGTCAGGGCCCGCTCCAGGATCGGGTTCAGGAGATCCTTGAAAAAATTGTCCGGATCGGAGAAGTAGTCGTAAAAAACCTTCAACCTGCCCTTCCTCCCCAGGGCATACCCGGCCCCGCCCTCGACGAGAAAGCACTTCTGGTCCGGATCGAAAAATTTCTCCGGGTCCACCTTGTTCCCCCGGATCCAGAAGTTCAGGGGAAAAGCGAGCGGGATATCGAGATCGCCCTCCGCCTCGAACCCGAGGAGGGAATAACTCACCAGGTAACCCGAGGCGGAATTCACCGGCCAGAAGCCGCCGCGCAGGGAAAGCCAGCCCGAGTGGAAAAGAAAGGCCTGGAATTCGGCCCGCTCGAGAAAGTAGGTGTTTTTCGCCCGGTCCGCCAGCTGGCCGTCATCGATGGCATGGTAAGAAATATCGCCGGTATCCAGTCCCAGGCCCGCCTCCAGGAACCCCAGGCGGAGTTTCACCGCGGGCCGGAGGACGGCGTAGGCGTCAAACCCGTTCTGGGCGGGCGGGGCGAAATAAAAGCGGTTGGCCGGGGAGGTGGAAACCAGCTCATCGAGATGATCCTGGTCCAATAATCGGAAAGAGGCATCCACCGAACCGGACCAATCCGCGGCCCGGCCCGGAAGGGGGCAAAAGATCAGGAGCAGAGCGCAAAGGGCAAAGCGCAAGGGGCAAATGACGACCGCAGACCACAGACCGCAGACCACAGTAAAGATAAAGGAGACAGCTGACCGCCGACGGCCGACCGCCGTAAAAGAAGGCGATGGGTTATGGGTCATAGGTAATAGGTAATAGGTTTCGGGTTACCAGCTTCCCAGCGTCCTAGCTTCCAGCTTTTCTCTCGAGGTTTCTTTGGTCACCCGATAACCTGATATCCCGATTTCCACTTCCTGATTCCCTGATAACCTGATTTCCTTCTCTCTGCTCTCTGCCCTTTGACCTTTCACCTATTTATGACCCCAGCCCGGGTTTATGGTTGCGCGGCCGGTTGTTCCGGGTTCCCCTGGTCCGGAATCAGCGCCCGGGCGAATTCTTCCGGGGAGAATTCGGCCAGGTCTTCGAGGCGCTCGCCCATCCCGGCGTAGCGGATGGGGATTTTCAATTCGTCGGCCACCGCCACCGCCATCCCGCCCTTGGCCGTCCCGTCGAGCTTGGCCAGGATCACCCCCGTCACCCCCGCCACCTCCAGGAAAACCCGGGCCTGAACCAGAGAGTTCTGCCCGAGGGTGGCGTCCAGGACCAGGAAAACCTCGTGGGGAGCGCCGGGCACCTCGCGGCCCGCGATCCGCCTGAGTTTCTTGAGCTCGTCCATCAACTGGGCGCGGGTGTGGAGACGGCCGGCGGTGTCGGCGATCATCACCCCGGCCTTCCGGGCCCGGGCCGCCTTGAGGGCGTCGAAAATCACGGCGGCCGGATCGCCGCCGGGGTTGTGGGTGATGATGTCCACCCCGGCCCGCTCCGCCCAGATCTGGAGCTGGTCGCTCGCCGCCGCCCGGTAGGTGTCGCCGGCCGCCAGGATCACTTTTTCCCCCTGTTGCCGGTAGCGGTAAGCCAGTTTGCCGATGGTCGTGGTCTTCCCCACCCCGTTCACCCCCACCAGGAAAATCACCCGGGTATCACCCTCTTCCCGGGCCGGGGCGGGGGGGGGCGGCAGGGTCAAGATCCGGATGATCTGATTTTTCAGGTCGGCGGCCAGGTCGCGGCTCCCCCCGACCTGCGCCAGCAGCTGGGCGGTGGTCCGGGGTCCGAAGTCAGCCTGGAGCAGGATTTCCTCGAGGGACTTGAGATCGTAAGTCGCCCCCTCCTTTTCGGAGCGGAAAAGGCCGGCGAACCCCTGCTTCAGCTTATCCCGGGTCTTGCTCAGTCCATCCCAGAAGCCCATCTTCTTATCCTCGTTCGAAATAAGTTCAAAGTTCAAAATCCAAATGACAAAATAATGCCAAAGATCCAAGTTCAAAATTCAAAAAAAACCCCAAAAGCCAAAAGCAAGACCAGATTTATGATTTTATGGCTTTTTGAACTTTATTTGACCTTTGGGCTTGGGCATTTGAACTTATATTTTTTATTTGACATTTGAGCTTGGGCATTTGAACTTGATTCACCGCTGATCAGTTGAGCTTGACCGAGATCAGCTTGGAGATGCCGGGCTCTTCCATGGTAACCCCGTAAAGAACGTCGGCCATTTCCATGGTCCGGCGGTTGTGGGTGATCAGGATGAACTGGGACTGCCCGGCCAGCTCGCGCACCAGGTTGTTGAACCGGGAGATGTTGGCCTCGTCGAGCGGGGCGTCCACCTCGTCCAGGATGCAGAAGGGCGAGGGATGGGCCAGGAAACAGGCGATCAGGAAAGCTACCGAGGCCAGGGCCTTTTCCCCTCCGGAAAGGAGCGAGAGCGACCGGGGCCTCTTCCCCAGGGGATGGGCGATGATTTCCACCCCCGCTTCGAGGGGATCCTCGCCGACCCAGACCAGCTCGCCTTCCCCGCCGTCGAAGAGCCGGGGGAAAACCTCCTTGAAGCTCCGGTTCACCTCGGTGTAGGCCTGGAGGAGTCTTTCCCGCGAGGTCTTGTCCATCCGGACAATCGCCCGCGAGAGCCGCGAGAGGGAACCTAGGAGGTCCTCCCGCTGCCGGTTCAGGAATTCGAAGCGCTCCTTTTCCTCCTCAAAGAGCTTGAGGGCGCCGGGGTTGATCTCGCCCAAGTCGTCGAGCTTCTGCTTGAGCTCGGCTTTCCGCCTTTCCCGCTCGCCCCGCTCCTGCCCGTCGAAGGGGGTGGAAAGGTCCGGGGCCGGCTCGCGGTCATAGCGCTCGCGGATCCGGGTGGTGACCCCTTCCAGCTCGACCCGGAGCCCGGATTCGACGCCCCGGAACTCCTGCAATTTTGTCTGGGCCCGGTCGCGGTCGTGCCGGAGCGTGCGGATTTTCTCCTGCCGCTTCCGAAGCCCGGCCGTTTCCTCCTGGTAACATTTTCCCTGCTCCTGGATCAGCTTCTGGATCTCCTCCCGGCCCTGGAACAGGGTCCCGAGCTCCCCCTGGATCTCTTCCCGGCGGGCCCGGTTTTTCCCGACCTGCTCCTCGGCGGCCAGGATCGCCTGCCGGCGGGACTCGGCCTCGGCCAGGAGCTCCCGCACCTCGGCGGTCATCCGGTTCACAACATTCTCCCACCCGGCCAGCCTTTCCTGCAGGGCGGCCGCGGAGATCCTCTGGCCGGAAAGTTCCGTGTCCCTCTCCTCGCATTCCCGCCGGACCCTTTTCAGCTCTTCTTCCCCGCGGGCCAGGTCTTCTTCCCCGCCGGCCTTCTGCCGGGCCATTTCTTCCCGCCGGCCCCGGATGCCTTCACCCTCGGAATGCAGCGCGGAGATCTCCCGCTCCAACCCGGAAAGCTCGAGTTCCAGGAACTCCCGCCTCCGCTCCAGGCGGGAAAACTCCGCCCGGAGGAGGTCCTCTTCATTTTCGCGCCGGGCGAAATTCACCCTCTTCTCCTGCAGAGTCGCGGTCAGTCTTTCCAGCTCCTGCCCGAGTTCCCCGCCTTTCTGCCCGATCCCGGCCAGCCGGCTCCGGAAAACGGACAGGCGGCCTTCCACCCCTTCCAGGTTCTGGGTGAGCTCGCGGACCTTCCGGAGGCGGATCAGCCGGCTTTCCTCGGCTTTCATCCGGCCTCCCCGGACCTCCCCGGAACCCAGGGCCATTTCCCCGCCGGGGGTGACCAGCACCAGGGAGTGGCCGTTCCCGGAGAAAACCGCGGGGGCGTCGGCCAGGCTCGGAACGAGAAAAACCTCCCGGAAGAGCAGCTCGGCCAGCGGCCGGTACTCCTCGGGGAAGCGGACCTTGCTTAAGAGCGGCACCGCCGGGGCCGGGCATTCATGGGCGGCCCCGGAGGGACCCGGGCGCGGATTCCGGGGCAGGAAAATCTGGCGGGGAGCAGCCTCGGCCGCCAGCCCCTGGGCCGCCGAGATCCCCGCTTCCAGATCCGGGACGAGCCGCCCGGAAAGCCTTTCCGCCAGGCAGGCCTCGACCGCCATCTCCGCCCCCGTCTCCACTTCGAGCACCTCTTCCAGGCGCGGGACGCCGGGGCCGGCGGCGCTCCCGGCGGAATCGGGGAGATCGCCTTCCTCCCGGAGCACCTCGAGGGTAGCCCGGAGGGAAATCATTTCTTCCTCCGCCCGCGAGATCTCCTCCCGCCAGCGCTGTTGTTCGCGGGCATTCACTTCCCTTTCGGACAAAAGCTGTTCGCGGTTCTGCTCGAGCCGGACCTCTTCCGCCTTCAGGGCCAGCTCGAGCTGCTGGAACTGGACCCGGCGCGCCTCGAGCATGCCCTGCCCGGTGAGAACCTCCTGCCGCTCGCGCTCGCTTTTTTCTCTTTGTTCCCCGGCCAGGCGGATCCGCTCCGCGACCTGGTCCTCCTTATGGGAAAGCAGGGCTTCCTCCCGGATCAGCTCGGACAGCAAAGTTTTTCGTTCCTCCCGGAGCCGCTCGAGTTCGCGGAGCTTTTCCCGCTGCTCGGCCTGCCGGGCCTCGTTCCGGGCCAGCTCCTCGCTCCGCCGGGAAAGTTCCCGCTCCAGTTCCTCCCGGGCCCGGCGCTTTTCCTCCAGCTCCCGCTCCAGCTCGGCCTGCTTGCCCTGCCAGGCCGCAATCTCCTCCCGGCAATGGAGGATCTCCCGGTCCAGGTTTTCGTCCTGCCCGGTGAGGATCGAGAATTCCGTCTCCCGGGCCCGGATCCGGTTCCGGGTTTCTTCCTCCTCGCGGCGGGCCTGCTCGAGAGTTTCGGAAATTTTTTGCAGTTTCTGGACCAGCTCGGATTCCGCCGCTTCTTCCCCGGACAGCTCGGCGGCCACCCGGGCCTCCTCGTCCTCGGCGGTCGCGCGCGCGGTCTCGGTTTCCTGCAGGCGGGCGGAAAGCCCGCGCCAGGTCTCCGCGTCCAGGGAGAGCCCGAGCCCCAACAATTCCTCCCGGATCTTCCGGCCCTCCTCGGCCTTCCCGGCCTGGACCTCCAGGAGCTTCATGTTGCGCTTGATCTCGCGGAGGAGGTCCCCGACCCGCTCCAGGTTGGCCCGGGTTTCTTCCATCCGCCGGGTGGCTTCCTGGATCCGGCTGCGATACTTGCCGATCCCGGCGACCTGCTCGATGAACACCCGCCGATCCTCCGGCCGGGCGTCAATCAGGTTGGTCACCTCCCCCTGCTCGATCAGGGAGTAGGCCCGGGAGCCGGAACCCGAGTCCATGAAAATCTCGGAGATGTCGCGCAGGCGGCAGGCGGAACCGTTGAGGGTGTATTCGCTCGTCCCGTCCCGGAAAATCCTCCGCCGGACGGTCAGCTCTTCCTCGCCGGAAAAAGCGGCGGGGAAACCCCCGTTCTCCGGGGAGAGATACAGGACCACCTCGGCCATGCTCTCCGGCTTGCGCCCGTTCCCGCTCTGGAAAATCAGATCCTCGAGAAGACCGGCCCGGAGCTTCCGGGTATTGGTCTCCCCCATGCACCAGCGGATCGCGTCTATGATGTTGCTTTTCCCGCAGCCGTTCGGGCCGACCAGGGCCGTGATCCCGCTTTCCAACTGGATCACGGTGCGGTCGGGAAAGGACTTAAACCCGTTCAATTCGATCTTTTTCAGACGCATTTATTCCCCCTCTTAATATTATTTGCCCCCGATTATAATACTGGATATTGTATTTTGCAAATAGTAAAACACAATATATTGTTAATTATACACTTTCGGCCCTAACCCCCCGTCCCGCTTGAAAAAATTGGCTTTTCCCGCCAAAATCCTGATCGTCTCTTCATTAATTAATGCTATGATTAGCGGGCGGAAAAAGGTGAAAGGTCAAAGCTTAAAGGTCAAAGGCCCAAGCCCAAATGCCAAATAAATATCTAAACCAAAAGTTCAAATGCTTAAATCCAAATGCCAAATAAATGTCAAAGCTCAAAGGCCAAATGAAAAAAAATAAAACAAAACGACAAATCGGATTTTAATTTTAAGTTTTTATTATTTGAACTTTATTTGAACTTTGAACTTATTTTGAACTTTGGATTTCAAGTTAATGGATCTTTTGTTAATCAATCCTCCCTACTTCACCCCGGAAGAGCTCGCGGTCCGGCGCGAGCTCTTCGGCGGCTGGATCGCGGGCGGCAACATGTACATCCACCCCTTCGAACCCCCGCTCGGGCTGGCCGCGCTTTCCGCTTACCTGAACGGGAGGGCCTTCCGCGTGGAAGTGCTTGACCTAGTGGGCCTCGGAATCCCCGAGGACAAACTCCCCGAAATTCTCCGGGAGAAATCCCCGGCCCGGGTCGGGATCGGGGCGATGACCCCGCTTTTCCCCGCGGCCCGGCGCCTGGCCCGGGTCGTGAAGCAAACCCTGCCGGAAGCGGCCGTGATCGCCGGCGGGGCGCACCCGACGGTGTCGCCGGAAACCTGCCTGTCGGAGGAGAATATCGATTTTATCGTCCGGGGCGAGGGGGAAGAGGCCCTGGCGGCCCTGCTCGCGGGGGTTAAGCCGGACCAGATCCCGGGATTGGGATGGAAAAGCCCCGGGGGAGGGAAAATAAATTACCCGGCTCCCCTGGCCGAGGACCTGGATTCACTCCCCCTCCCCGACTACGACGCCTTCCCGGTGGAAAAATACGTGAAATACAACGAAAGCCTGCGGGGCATCCGCGGGATTTCCATGCTCGTTTCCCGTGGCTGTCCCTACCAGTGCTCCTTCTGCGCCGTCCACCTGACGATGGGAAGAAAGTTCCGGATCAAAAGGCCGGCGCGGGTGGTCCGGGAGATGGCCGGGCTCCAGGAAAAATATTCCCTCGAAGGAATCTGGTTCAAAGACAGCATCCTGAACCTCGACCTCGCCTGGGCGGGGGAATTCGCGGCGGAAATCAAAAGGCGGGGGGTAAAGATCAAATGGCAATACAACACCCGGGTGGACCGGATCGACGAGGCGGAAATCCTCGCTGAGAAAGAAGCCGGCCTAGTCCAGGTGGATTTCGGGATCGAATCCGGCTCCCCGCAAAGTCTCGCGACCCTCCGGAAGGGGATCGACCTGGAAATGATCAAAAGCGCCGTCCGCCTCGCCCAAAAACACGTGCGGGTGTCGGGATTTTTCATGATCGGCATCCCGGGAGAAACCCGGGAGGACATCGAGATGACCTTCAGCCTGGCCAAAAGCCTGAAGCTCGACAAGGTCTGCGTAAGCCTCTACTGCCCCCTGCCGGGCTCGGCCCTTTATGATGATCTGAAAAAGCGGGAGGAATACGCCGGGCCGCTCGCCGACCTGGCCAAGATCCATTTCACCGAGAATCCTTTCAGCTTCTGCGCCGTCCCGGCGGAAAAGCTCCGGGAGCTTTACGGGGAGATCAACGAGTACTTTGCAAAAAGTAGGCAGTAGGCACTAAGCAGCCTCCGGCCCGTAGGGTAAGCAGTAGGCAGTTGGCAGTACGCAGAAAATAGTTTCTGGTTTCGAGTTTCGGGTTTCGGGTTAAACCAAAGAAACCAAACAGACCAGAAATTAACATCTGATTTTTTCCATTGACTCTTTGCTCCATGCCCCCTGCTCCTTGCGCTATGCGCTTCACGCCTTACGCCTCACGCTTTACGTCTTTTGCGCTACCTGTCCTGCCTGCTCTGGCTGCCCGGAGCCAAACCGAAGGCTTGATTGACTAAATGTGACTACATTAGTAGACTACTAATGTAGTCACATTACCTAGAGGAGGTTTCCATGATTTTTGTTAATGTTCGGGAGTTGAAGGCGAAAGCATCCGAATATCTCCAGGCGGCTGAACAGGGGGAAAATGTCATTATCCTCTCCCGGGGAAAACCCCGGGCGACCATCCTTCCCCTCCAGGAAGAGGATTTTGAAGATTTTATCCTGGCCCATAGCCCGAAGTTCCGCCGGCTGATCGAGAAATCGGCTCGGGATTATCAGACGAACGGGGAAGGGACAGACTTGGAGCAGATGATCCGGGAGACCCGGGAGGAACTTGAAAATAAAAATCGCAAATCACGCCGCCAGCGCCCTTAAAAAAATTCCCGCGCCGGTCCGGATAGAACTCCTGGCCTCAATAAAAACCCTGGAGGCCAATCCTTTTCCTCCACCCCCGAAGGGCAAGCGACTGGCCGGAATGAGGCCGATTACCTTCCGGCTTCGGGTTGGTGACTATCGGGTTATTTACCGGGAAATTGAATCCGAGCTGGTGGTACTTTCCGTCCTGCACCGGAAAGACCTGGAAACTGAGATTAAGAAATTGAGATGACGTCGGGCGGGTTGCAGAGAGCAAAGGCGTCCATTGGGTTCATAGAGTTCATAGAGTCGAAAGAGATAAAAAACAGTTCGTTGAGAGCGTTAGGATCGTTAGATTCGTTAATTGCGTTTATAGAGTTTATCGGGTTTTTCCCCATAACCCATGACCCATCACCTAGTGTAGTGTCCCAGTAACGGCTTTACATTGGTTAAGATTTTTGGGGTTGATTATGTAGGGGCGGCCTTCAACGGCCGCCCGAAGAAGGGAGCCCGCGGAGGGGCTCCCCTACGAAAAAATTATTGTAAGGATTTAACTGAGACACTACACTAGCACCTGATTCTGGCTACTGCTTACTGCCTACTATTTCGCCGGGTAATCTTTACCGGTGATCTTTTTCCAGAGATGTCTGCCGTTGCGCTGGCCCACCCGGGTGAGAGCGTCTTCCCCGGGAAAACATTTGGGGTCCGCCTTCAAGACCTGGTCCAGGAGTTTGAAAACCTCCTCCCGGTCCTGAAAAAATACGTACAGGAACCTGGCCTTGTAGACGTAGTTGTCCAGGTAGCGCGGCTCCTTCTCGATGCCCCGGTCTATCTCCGTCATGGCCTCGTCCACGTATTTCCGGCCCACCATCTCGACCACCTTCCGGGGGACCCGTGAGATGATTTCCGTCCAGAGCCGGCCCGGGCCGCCGTAATAGTAATCGGGTTCGTTCTTAAGAACATACTGGTAGTGGCTGTAGATGGGGAAGAAACCGGCGGCCTGCGCGAAGATGGAACTGAACTCCAGGCCCGCGCCCTTGTTGACCGCGTACCAGTAATTCCCGGCCGAGGTCTCCCGGATCTTCAGGGATTCCTCCGCGTATCTGAGGCCCCGGGCGTACAGGTCTTCCAGGATTTTCCGCTGCTCGGGAGTCTGCTTGGGCAGTTCGTCGCCCAGGCTCCAGTTGAAACGGGAAAGTTCGCTGAGGATCTCGGCGTTCCGGGGGTCGAGCTTGTCCGCCTGCTCCATCAAGGGGATGCATTGCCGGAAAACCTCCGCGGTATATTCGCTCTTATCCACCTTCCAGGCCCGGTCAATCAGCTTCTGCGCCTCGGGGTTCTGCGAGTTTGCTTTCACCAGCCCGCCGGCGAAGGCCGGACGCGGCGCGGGGGAAAAAACGACCGCCGACAGCAGACCGCCGACCGCCGTCCAGAAAAAAGCAAGACGTAAGACGTGAGAAGTAAGACGGTTCTTCGGGTTCGTTGGGTTCATTGAGTTCATCGGGGTTACCTGATTTTTCTGGTTTCTTTGGTTGCTCTGGTTTCTCTGGTTACTGGTGCTCTGGTGCTCTTGTTTCTGGTGGCCTTATCTCTCGCCTCTTGCCTCTCGCCTTCATCTCCTGAATATGTTAATAAATTTACTACGAACCTCAAGCCGGGATGGCGGAATGGCAGACGCAGGGGACTCAAAATCCCCCGGAGGTCACCCTCTGTGCGGGTTCAACTCCCGCTCCCGGCACCATCTTCAAAATTATAAATGTCCGTCGGGTCTATTGGGTCCATAGTGTCCATAGAGTCGAAAGAAACAAAAATGGTCCATTGAGTTTATAGAGTCCATTGAGTTCGTCGCGTCCAAAGAAAAAAGCAGTTCATTAACTCCATAAATTCCGTATTGACACAATGGACACAATAGACACAAGGAACACTATGGACGCTTTTCCCCCGCTCGGAACGTTTCGATCGTGATCCTTCTCCCGTTGCTCCGGATCGTGACCGCCCCGGTCTGGTCGGTCCGGTAGATTTGGGCGCCGACGGCCTCGTAACGCTCCAGCACCTCGAGGCTCACGTGGCGGATGCCGTTTTCCGGGCCGGTGGTGATCACCGCCGCCTGGGGGTGGACGGCGGCCAGGAACCCCGGGGTGCTCGAGGTCTTCCCCCCGTGGTGGGGAACCTTGAGCACGTCCGCGGAAAGCGGATAATTTTTCGCGGCCAGTCTCGCCTCGGCCCGGGCCATGATGTCGGACGCGAGCATGATGTTCGTCTCGCCGAAGCTCAGCCGGAGAACCAGGGAGTTCTCGTTCTGGTCCCCGCCCAGGGCCAGGGCCTCCTCCGATCCCGGCGCGGGCGGGTTCAGAAACTCGAACCTCACGCCGCCGATCTCCACTCCCGGGGAGGCGGCGTCCATGATCCGGAGCGGGAGCTTCCGGTCCCGGATGATTCCCAGAAATTCCCGGTATTCCCGGTAGAAGCTGTCCTGCGGGTTTTTCCAGACCTCCCCGACGGAAAACTCCCGCAGGATGAACCGGAGCCCGCCGAAGTGGTCGAAGTGCGGGTGGGAATTGATCACGTAATCCAGCCGCCGGATCTTCTTCTTCCAGAGGAAGGGGGCCACCAGCTTCTCCCCCGGGTCGAAATCGCTTTCCTCGAAGCCCCCGCCGTCGAGGAGAATGCGCTTCCCGAAGGGAAACTCGAGCAGGATGGCGTCCCCCCGGCCGACATCCAGGACGGTCACCCGGAGATCGCGCTCGAAGCGGGGCTTGACCGTCCAGTAAGCCTGGTCGAGGGCCAGGAGCGCCAGCGCCGCCGGGAGCACCGCCCCCGCCCACCTCGACCGCTTCAGGTTGGCGAAGGCCAGGACCGCGAGATAAAGGAGGCCGACCTCCAGGAGCGTGGGGGTGGTCACCCGGAACCAGGCCCCGGGGAGACGGCTGAAAAACCGGACCGCCCCGAGGGAAAGCACGGTGATCCAGGCGGAGACATCCAGGATGAAGCGGGCCGCTTCCGGAAGGATAAAGTGCAGAAAGCCCCCCAGGAGACCGAGTGGCAGGGAAAGAAACGAGAGCCAGGGGACCAGGACCAGGTTGGCCGGGACGCTGACCAGGGAAACGAGGTTGAAGTAGCGGGCCACCAGCGGAAACGTGCCCAGGGCGGCGGCCAGCGAGACCAGGGCCAGGGCGCCGACCCCGGCCAGGTACCGGCGCAGTCGGGAGGGCTCGAGGAGATAGGTCAAATCCGGATCGGAAACGAAAAATTCCGCCAGGCGCGGGGTCAGGTAGAGAATCGCCAGGACGGAGCCGAAGGAGAGCGCGAAGGACACCTCGAGGAGGGAAAGAGGAAAAAAGACCACGATCAGGAACGCGGCCAGGAGCAGGGCCGAGTAGACATCCCGCTCCCGCCCGAGGATCACGGCCAGCTGGTAGGCGAGGATCATGGCGGCGGACCGGAGGGTGGGGATGTTGGCCCCGGCCACCAGGACGTAGAAAATCACGGGGAGGATCGAGATCCAGGCCGAGACCCGGAAAAGGTTGAAGCGGAGGAGAAGCCAGGAGGAGCGGGACAGGAGGAAACGGACCAGGAAGAAGAAGATCGCGGCCACGATCGCGAAATGCAGTCCCGAGATGGAAAGGAGGTGGACGGTCCCCGTCCGGGAAAAATCCTTCCAGAGATCGTCCGGCAGGCCCGCCCGCACCCCCACCACCAGGGCTTTCAGGATCTCCCCGGACTCCCCGTAACCGCCCGCGTCCATGAATTCCGCCATCCGCCGGCGGATCTCCTGGACCCGGTTGAGCCAGGGGTTCCCGCCCCGGCCTTCCCGGAGGACGATCTCGTCCGCGCCCGCGATGTTGCCGACCAGGAAAACCCCCTGCCGGGCGAGCCAGCGGCCGGAATCGAAAGCGCCCGGGTTCCCGAAACCCCGGGGCGGGTGAAGGGAGGCCCGGAGGCGCACCCGGTCCCCCGCCCGGAAAGCGGGGGCGGGGGCGGGCACGTTCAGGAAAAGGCCCGCGGAGACCGGGAAAAGCCGGCCGCCTTCCGGGAGGAATTGGGACTGGAAGGGCAGACGGACATGGTCGGGATAATTTTCGGGAAGCCCGGAAACATGGCCCTCCAGGATCAACTTTCCCTCCTCGCGGGCCCGGGCGGAAAGGAACCGGTCCCCGGCGGAGGGGGTTAAGCGGCCGCGCGAGGCATCGACGCCCAGGACCAGAAATAAAAACGCGAAACAAACCAGCGCCGGCTTGCGCCACTTGAGCGCGAGCAAGCCCAGTGCCAGCGCCAGGATGAGGAGAAGGTAAAGGGGGGAAAAACGGGGGATTTCCAGGAAATAGCCGATCAGAATACCCAGGCTATAGGTGATAAAAACAGGTAAAAGTGGTCGGATCATCATTAATATTGAAAGTTAATTACTTTTTAATAATAATATGCAAGTTATGTCCAACTCAAAAGATTCCCTGAATCGGCGGCGCGAGCTGATCATGCCGCTTTTGCAGGACAAGAACCCGGGGGTGCAAAAATGCGCCTCCCGGGCCCTGGAGAAGATCGAATCCCAGTGCGATCTGGAAACCTGGATCGGCCACCTGAAGGAAGGGAAAAACCGGGAGCTCCGGGTCAAGGCCGTTTACGCCCTCTCCCGCATCCCGGGGGAAAAGGCCCTCCGGGCCATCATCGAGGCGACCAAGAGTCCCGAGGAGGACGTGCGGGCCACGGCCGTCCGGGCGCTCCGCCAGCGGAACGAGATGCAGACCTATGAGGTCCTGGTTGAGCTCCTCGAGGACCAGAGCGTCGTGATCCGCGCCCTGGCCGCGGAGACGATCGGACTGAAGGGGGCGCGGAAACTCGTCCCTTACCTCCTGGCCCACCTCTCCGAAAAGAACCTGGAGGTCCTGGAGCAGGTCCTCTCCGCCCTGGGCAAGCTGGGGGACCCCCTGGCCGAGAAACCCCTGATCGAGATGCTCAATCATCCCGAGCCGAGGGTGCGGGGGCTGGCGGCCCTGGCCCTGGGCGAGCTGGAACCGCCGGGGGACTAGGGGCGTAGCCCCTGACCGCGGACCGCCGACCGCCGACCGCAGTCAAAGGCAAGAAACGAAAAGCGCAGAGCGCAGTAGGCAGTAGGGAGTAAGTAGTAAGCAGCAAGCAGCCGTAAAACGTGAGGCGTAAAACGTAAGGCGTCCATAGTGTCCATTGAGTTCGTTGTGTCCATAGTGTCGAAAGAAAAAAAGCTGGAAAGCTAAGAAACCAAGGAAACGAAACTAACGATCTAAACGAAATGTTTTAACGGCGGTCAGCGGTCTGCCGTCGGCGGTCGTGCCTGAGGAAAGGAGGCTTTAACCATGGGACTTTTAGATGATCGGGTTGCCGTAATTACCGGGGCCGGCCGGGGGATCGGCCAGGCCATCGCCCTCACCTTCGTCAAGGAAGGGGCCTGCGTGGTGATCAACGATATCGACAACGCCCCCGCCGAGGAAACCCGGCAGCTCTGCGACCAGATCGCGGCCGGACGGGCGGTGATTTCCACCGGTTCGGTGACCAATTCCAAGTACACCGACACGCTGATGAAGACCGCGGCCGAGAAATTCGGCAAGCTCGACATCCTGGTCAACAACGCCGGGATCACCCGCGACTCGGTCATTCACAAGATGACCAATGACCAGTGGGATTTTGTCATCGACGTGAACCTGCGGGGGACCTTCAACTGCATCCGCTCGACGGTCCCCTTCATGCGGGACGTGGCCAAGAAGGAAATCGAGGAGAAGGGCGACGTCAAATACCACCGCAAGATCGTCAATTTCTACTCCACCGCCGCCATCCGCGGGAACCCCGGCCAGATCAACTACTGCGCCGCGAAAATGGGCAACGTGGGAATCACCCGGGAAGTGGCCGCCGAATGGGGCCGGTTCAAGATCAACGTGAACGCGGTGGCCCCCGGCTTCACCGACACCCGGCTGACCCAGCCCAAGGAGGATACCGACGGCACCATCGGGGTGCCCAAGGCCCAGCGGGACGCCACCATCGCCCGGATTCCCTTCGGGCGGCCCGGCACCCCGCAGGAGATCGCCAACGTGGTCCTCTTCTTCTCCAGCGGCCTCTGCGATTTTGTCACCGGCCAGGAGATCAACGTTTCCGGGGGGATGCAGATACCCTGAAATCAGTTTCGAGTTTCGAGTTGCGGGTTGCGAGTTTCGGGTTAGGAAAGGACGGATTGCCGATTTTATTTTTGCAGTTATCATTTATTTGCCGTAATTAAATAGCTGCCGGCGCTCTGCTGCCAGCTTTGAGTAATTCGTTAAACGCGGGGAGGAAATATGACTGAGCCAGCAACACTCCAAAGATTGAACAAGCTTAACGGG
This sequence comes from Pseudomonadota bacterium, assembly GCA_026388655.1. Taxonomy (GTDB): domain Bacteria; phylum Desulfobacterota; class JAPLJL01; order JAPLJL01; family JAPLJL01; genus JAPLJL01. The sequence goes on along the minus strand of JAPLJI010000082.1, from coordinate 9,641 downwards.
GAAGCCATGGCCGGGGGCGGGAAAGAGCGGGCCGACAAGCAGCACCAGGAAGGCAAGCTCACCGCCCGCGAGCGGATCGACACCCTGCTCGACCCGGGAACCTTCATCGAGGTGGACCGCCTGGTCACCCACCGCTGCGTCGATTTCGGGATGGAGAAGACCAAGTTCCTGGGCGACGGCGTGGTCACCGGCTACGGCAAGGTCGACGGCCGGACCGTCTTCCTCTTTTCCCAGGATTTCACCGTCCTGGGCGGCTCCCTGGGCGAGGCCTTCGCCAAGAAGATCTGCAAGATCATGGAAGCGGGGATGAAGGCCGGGGCCCCGGTGATCGGGATCAACGATTCCGGCGGGGCCCGGATCCAGGAAGGCGTGACCAGCCTGGGCGGCTACGCCGACATCTTCTTCCGGAACGTGATGGCCAGCGGGGTGATCCCCCAGATCACCGCGATCATGGGGCCCTGCGCCGGGGGCGCGGTCTACTCCCCGGCCCTGACCGACTTCATCCTCATGTCCGGGGCGAGCTACATGTTCATCACCGGGCCCGAGGTGGTCAAGGCCTCGACTCACGAGGACGTGACCAAGGAGCAGCTGGGCGGGCCGATGACCCACAACGCCACCTCCGGGGTGGCCCACTTCTCCTCCGGGGACGACACCGCCACCCTCAAGCTGATCCGGGAGCTTCTCTCCTTCTTTCCCTCGAACAACATGAGCGATCCCCCGATCAAGGACACCGGGGACGACTCGAACCGGATCGATCCCAACCTCCGCCTGGTCGTGCCGGAAGACCCGAGCAAAAGCTACGACATCAAGGACATCATCCGCCCGGTGGTGGACCAGAGCTACTTCCTCGAGGTGCACGAGCATTTCGCCAAGAACATGGTGGTGGGCTTCGCCCGCCTGGCCGGCCGGCCGATCGGGATCATCGCCAACCAGCCCAACTTCTACGCCGGCTGCATCGACATCAACGCCTCGATCAAGGCCTCCCGCTTCATCCGTTTCTGCGACTGCTTCAACATCCCGATTCTGACCCTGGTGGACGTGCCCGGCTACCTGCCCGGGACCAACCAGGAATACGGCGGGATCATCCGGAACGGCGCCAAGCTGATCTACGCCTACTGCGAGGCCACCGTGCCCAAGCTGACCATCATCACCCGCAAGGCCTACGGGGGCGCCTACTGCGCGATGAGCTCCAAGCATTTCCGGGGCGACGTCAACCTCGCCTACCCCACCGCCGAGATCGCGGTGATGGGTCCGGACGGGGCGGTCAACATCGTCTTCCGGAAGGAGCTGGAGAAGGCCGAGAACAAGGCCGAGGCCAAGAAGAAGCTGACCGACGACTACCGCGAAAAATTCGCCAACCCCTATCAGGCGGCCTCGCTCGGCTACCTGGACGAGGTGATCGACCCGGCCGAGACCCGGCCCCGGCTGATCCAGGCCCTGGATATGATCAAGGACAAGCGGGACACCAACCCCCCGAAGAAACACGGAAACATCCCGCTTTAATCGCATAGGGCAAAGAGCCAAGCGCATAGAGGTAGCCGCAGCCTTTAGGCTGCGCTCCCAGTAAGCAGCCTCCGGCCCATAGGGCCTACGGCCCGGAGGGTAAGGAGTAGGCAGTAGGCAGCAACCAGTAGGCAGAAAGCAGAAACCGGAAACCGTTTACCAGATTGAGAAGATAAGGAGAAGATGACATGGCGGAAGACCTCAAGAAATCCTATCAGGACTGGGAAGAAAAAACCCTGAAGAAATCCCTCGGCAAGGCCCCGGAACGGAAGCCCAAATTCACCACCGGCTCGGGCCTGGAATATCAGCGGGTTTACACCCCCCTCGATATCGAGGGGGAAGATTACGTCCGCGACCTGGCCTTTCCCTCGAAATTTCCCTTTACCCGCGGCGTCCAGCCCACCATGTACCGCGGGCGGGCCTGGACCATGCGGCAGTACTCCGGCTTCGGCACGGCCAAGGAAACCAACGAGCGTTTCCGCTTCCTCCTGAAGGAGGGGCAGACCGGTCTTTCCATCGCCTTCGACCTCCCCACCCAGATGGGCTACGACTCCGACCACGCCCTGGCCAAGGGCGAGGTGGGCAAGGTGGGCGTGGCCATCGACAGCCTGGCCGACATGGAGGTGCTCTTCGACCAGATCCCCATGGATAAGGTCTCCACCTCGATGACGATCAACTCCACCGCCAGCGTGCTCCTGGCCATGTACATCGCGATCGGGGAAAAGCAGGGGGTAGAATCCAAGAAGCTCCGGGGCACGATCCAGAACGACATGCTGAAGGAATACATCGCCCGCGGCACCTACATCTTCCCGCCCCGGCCCTCCCTCCGGGTGTCCACCGACATCATGATCTTCTGCAAGGACGCCGTGCCAGAGTGGAACACCATCTCGATCTCGGGCTACCACATGCGCGAGAAGGGCTGCACCGCGGTCCAGGAGGTGGCCTTCACCCTGGCCGACGGGCTTGAATACATCAAGGCGGTCAAGGACGCCGGGCTGGACGCGGCCGAGCTGGCCCAGCGCTTCTCCTTCTTCTTCAACGCCCACAACGATTTTCTGGAAGAGATCGCCAAGTTCCGCGCCGCGCGGAGGCTCTGGGCGCGCCTCCTGCAGGAAAAAGGGATCACCGATCCGCGGGCCCAGATGCTCCGCTTCCACACCCAGACCGCGGGCTGCACGCTGACCGCGCAGCAGCCGATGAACAACGTGGTCCGGGTGGCCCTCCAGGCCCTGGCCGCGGTCCTGGGCGGGACCCAGTCGCTCCACACCAACTCCCTGGACGAGGCCTTCAGCCTCCCCACCCAGAACGCCGTCCGCCTGGCCCTCCGGACCCAGCAGCTGATCGCCGAGGAATCCGGGGTCACCAACACCATCGACCCCCTGGCCGGCTCCTACGCGGTCGAGGCCCTGACCAACCAGATCGAGGAAGGGGCCCGCGCCTACCTGAAGAAGGTCGAGGAGATGGGCGGGATGATCCCGGCGATCGAGTCGGGCTACGTCCAGCGGGAGATCGAGGAAGCCTCCTACCGCTACCAGCTTGAGATCGAGAAGAAGGAAAGGATCGTGGTGGGGGTGAACGAGTACAAGGTCGACGAGCCCATGAAATACGAGATGCTGAAGATCGACCCCAAAAAGGAAGAGGACCAGGTCAAGGGCCTGGTTGACGTCCGGAAGAAACGCGACAACGCGGCGGTGAAATCCGCCCTGGCCGAGGTCAAGAAGGCCGCCGAGGGCAAGGACAACCTGATGCCCCCGATCCTGAAGGCGGTCAAGGCCTACGGCACGATCGGCGAGATCTCCGACACCCTGCGCTCGATTTTCGGGGAATACCGGGAAAAAGTCTAGTAAAAAACATTTCACCCTCTCCCGTCCCCTCTCCCCTCGAGGGACTTGTCCTGAAGGCTCGTCCTGAAGGTTCGTCCTGAAGGAGAGGGCGAGGCCTCCGGCTCCGCTTCCAGCCCCGCTTCCAGCCCCGCTTCCAGCCCGTAGGGCTTACAGGCCGGAGGGTAGGGCTTACAGGCCGGCTTCCTGCCCGTAAGGGCCTCCAGCCCGGAGGGAGGGTAGGAGCCTACGGCTCGGAGAGGTGAGGGGATCATCTCCAGCTTTGCGGCGGGCAGGGCGCTCCTCCCCGCCGCTTTTTCTTTTATTTGAAATCCCATCCAGAGCTGAAGATAATAGTACCCTCACCCGAGAAAGGAGATCCCGGTGAATAGAATCGACAAAATCAGCCTGTTTGCGATTGCGCTGTTTTTAATCTTACCCATTCCCGCCCGGGCCGGGGAACCGGCCGGGCGAACAGAGCCCCCCGCTTGCCTATCGTAACCAAATCGGTTACTATTGTAACCATAATGGATACGATGGATCCGGATCATAACCTGGCCGCCAGCCTTTTCGGCAAAACCCGCCTCGCGGTTCTGTCTCTGCTTTTCAGCCATACCGATGAAGCTTTTTACCTGCGCCAGCTGGCCCGGACCGCGGGGGTCGGGCTCGGCGCCCTGCAGCGGGAATTGCAGCAGCTTTCCGACGCCGGGTTCATCCGGCGCCGGGTGCAGGGTCGCCAGGTTTACTTCCAGGCCAACCCGGACTGCCCGATCTTCCCCGAGATTAAAAACCTGGTGCGGAAAACCTCCGGGGTCGCCGACGTCCTGAGATCGGCCCTGGCCCCCCTGGCCGACCGCATCCAGGTCGCCTGGATCTACGGTTCCATTGCCCGGGGCGAGGAAATACGCCGGAGCGACGTGGATATCCTCGTGGTCGGCCGGGTGAAGTTTTCCGAGGTGGCCGCCGTCCTGGGGCCGGTCCAGCAAACCCTGCGGCGGAAAGTGAATCCCACGGTCTATCCGCCGGGTGAATTCAAGTCCAAACTGCAAGAAAATCACCATTTCCTTAATACCGTCTTGAAGGGAAAAAAGCTTTTCCTGATCGGTGACGAACATGAGCTTGCCCGAATGGCTGAAAAACGGCTGGCTGAATGAACCTCCCCGCGGCAGAGTCCGTGGGGTATCTAAGAGAAGTTTTTAAGATGTCCGTCATCCCTGCGAAAGCAGGGATCCAGAGAATTCCGGAAAAAACTGGATTCCCGCTGGAGTTTATCCCGCACTCTGATGCGGGACGGGAATGACAGAAATAAGGTAACCCCGCGGCAGAGTCCGCGAAGAATTATCAAGTTAAAGGTAATTTATGCACAAGGTCCCGGTCCGGGAAATTGAAGATTTGAACCGCCTCCGCGACTACCTCCTGGGGCGGAGCGTCAGCCTGGACCAGGTCAGGTTCGACAAGTACAAGCATTCCATCGATATCCCCGTGACCCTGATCGAAAAAGGAGGTTGCGTCGCCCGGAATTTCCTGCTGGTAAAAAAATGGGAGCATCACGTCGTGTCCGCCTGCCTGTATGTTTTCAACGTCCAGAGCTGCGGCATCGTGGACGACGAGCAGAAAGGCGCGGGGGTGATCAATTCGATCTCGTATAAAAACGATATCATTACCATCAGCTTCGTGGAGGAAATCACCATCAAGGTGACGGTCTCGAATTTATTCATGGAATTATCCATTACCGAGAACCAGGTTGGCCGGGAGTGTTACTACGCGCGGAAATGCCGGTGGCCAACCGGGCCGGGTTGAGTTCGCTTCCGGCCGGTCCAGGCTGGGGCGCTCCAATCCGACAGGAGGAAAGAAATGAGCAAATTGAACAACCGGGAATCCTATATCTTGATCGGCGTTTTGGGATTTCTCTGGTTTTTCATAGGTGGACTGATCGGGTTTTTAATCCGGCCCTCCGTCCCCCTGGTCGGCCAGTTGTCGTTCGACACGGTCCTCAGCCGGGGCGAGAACCTGGACCTGGTGCAAAGGGCGCTCCTGGGGCCGACCGCCCGGGCCTCGTTCAACCTGATGGTGGAATCCGCCCTGATCGGGATGGTGGGCGGGCTGGCCCTGGGAATCACGATCTGGCTCCTGATCCGGAAACGGGATTAAGAGGGGGGCGGCCCCGATTTCCCTGGTAACAGCCGAAATACCTTCAGATTTCCGCTGATCTCCCGGTGCCGAAGATCACCAAAACCGTTCACATCATCCGCAAGGCCATCCTGCTCTCGGTTCTCGCCGCGTCCGTTTACGTGTATTTCCACCCCGATACGGTTTTTGTCCCGGTGGCCGCCTCCCAGCGGAAAAAGCTCGACGGCCTGTTTCTCCATCACCTGACCACGAAATATTTTGTCTTCCATTCCAACATCCCCCGGGAAAAACTGGATGATTTCGGCCGGACCTCCGACCTGTTTATCGACCTGTTCAACCGCGACTTCTTCCGGATCGACTATAAATTCCCCCTCCACGCCTATATCCTGCCGGACGTCCCGGAACTCAAGAAGTTCATGCAGGAGAAAATGGGGGTGCAAACCTTCCCCGAGATTTTCGCGGGCGCCTACCACGCCCTCTACCGCGCTTTCTTCACCCACCGGAACGCCGGGTGGGGGACTTTTACGCACGAGATCCTCCACCCCCTGGTGGATTCCTCGCTCCCGGCCGTCCCTTCCTGGGCGGTGGAGGGAATCCCGGCTTTCGCGGAAAGGTTTTACGGGTACGAAAAGGACGGGGAGCTCCGCGTCCAGTGGGGATACCCGAGCCCCTGGAGGATCCAGGAACTCGAAGGCCGGCTGGCCCGGCTCAACCTGGAGGAAATCCTGAGCGGTTCCGGGAGCGTTTCGGAGGCCAGCCTGGTTTGCATATTTATTTACAAACAGGGAAAATGGAAAAGCTTTTTGGACTTGGTTCAGAAAAATGAAAAAAACGGATACCCGACTTTTCTGGAAGCGGCCCTGGGGATGACGCTGGGGGAGGTCGAACCACGGTGGCGGGAATTTTTGAATGACCTGGAAAGAAAAAAACCGGATCTCTACCGGCTTCCGACCACTAAAATTTTCCCGACCGAGGGAGAATATAACGAATTTATGACTTACGTAAATGGGATATTCAGCTGAATAGAACCCTGTAAAATTCCAGAAAGAGGTCCGCAACCATGAAAAAAACCCCATCCCAATTTTCTCAACCCGCGGCCGCGGGGAAATTCTTTCTCTCGCTGGGCCGGTTTTATGAACGCCTTTACCGGGTGCCGGGCGTCGGAGAATCGCTGGTCCGGGGTTTTTGCCGGAACCTGGGCCGGATTTCTTTCTACTCCCCTTCCGGCTTGAAGCGAAGCGACAACCTCCAGGGCGTGAAAGAAACCCTGGTGGAGTCCTGCCGGAAAATGGGCTTTAAAATGGAACTGTCCGGGGAGAAACCGGACCAATTCGAATTCTTCATCCTCGAGTGCCCCTACCGATATCACCGCCCCGACCAGCAGGGGGTATGCGACGCCGCCATGGACATGGACCGGGTCATGTTCCGGCTTTGCGGCGGAGATCTCCGGGTGGAGGAAACCATTCCCGGCGGCGCGTCCAAGTGCCGGATCACCATGCACAAGATCTAAACGGCAAGCATCCCAGGAACCGGGGGAAAGGAAAAACCGTGGAAAGAAAATTCGTTTTCGAAGACCTGCGGCAGATCGGCCGCTGGATGCGCCGGAAGATCAAGGACCGGACCGAGGGCCGGGAATATGTCTTCACCCGCGAGGATTTCAACGATCTCTCCCGGGTCATCCGGGTCGGGAACTGGATGATGCCCCGCTTCGGGCATACCCGCTTCGGCCGCTTCCTGGTGGACCGCGGCTTTTTCGCCCCCTATTTCCGGGAACCGGTCATATCGCGGGTGGTGCCCCTGAACGCCAAGGTCAAAACCGCGCCCAACACGGTGGTCCCCCTGCAATTGCTGGACGAGCTGATCGAAAAGGCCGGCTTCCGGTTCATCATGGATAAATGCCTCTGCCGCCAGGGGATGGAATGCCAGGATTACCCGATCGAACTCGGGTGCCTGGACCTGGGGGAAGGCGCCCGGGTTTTGCTCCAGGGCCCGCACGGGCGGGAAGTGAGCCTGGAGGAGGCGAAAGCCCACGTCCGCAAGGCGGGCGAGCTCGGCCTCCCGGCCTTCCTGGCCCACGCCATCCCGGAGAACCAGACGATAGGGATCCCGAAAGAGCAGAACCACAAATTTCTGGAGGTCTGCTTCTGCTGTCCCTGCTGCTGCGTCGCGATGTCCAACCTCAAGTACTATTCTCCCATAGTTAAGAAGAACAACATGGTCAGCATCGGTTTTGTCGCTAAGGCCCTCCCCACCTGCCAGGGCTGCTACGAGTGCGTGACCAAGTGCGCGGCGGGGGCGATCAAGGTGAAAGGCGACAAGGTCTGGGTACAGGAAGACCTCTGCATCGGCTGCGGAATCTGCCAGCACACCTGCCCCCATCACGCGATCCGCCTGATCCAGATCTCGCCCCTGCGGGAGAACCTGCTGGATTATTTCAATGAACTGAAGCTGGACCTGAGCTGAAAAAACAGGAGATGGGAGATAGGAGATAGTAGATAGGGTCAAACCCCCAAAACCCAATGAACTCAATAAACTCATTGAACCCGATGTTTTTGTCCCTCCCCCATCTCCAATCTCCTATCTCCGATCAACTAAATGAGCCAGAAAGCGACAACGAAAAAGAATAAGGATGGCTGGGTCCGACGGGGCAAATGCCGGCGCTGCGGAATATGCTGCCAGGGGGACAAACTTACCCCGGGTCCTTCCCAGGATGATAAATACATCCAGGAATTCATCAGAATCATCGGAACCGACTGCCCCCACCTGGTTTTCAATTCGGAAAATAAAGCCGAATGCGACATTTATTTGAACCGTTACCCCGAATGCTGGGTCTTCCCGAACAAGCCCGAAGATCTGGATCTGGTCAACGGGCCCTGCGGATTTTATTTTGTTAAAAAACCCTAGAGGAGACCTTTTTCCGTCCGAGAACCATTGATGCTGGATCCGAAATCATTCTGGAAGCAATTCCAATCCCTGATCCCGACCTTCCTGATTATTTATCCTCCGGTGCTCCTGATTTTCGGTTCCCTCGCCCTCCTGACCTGGAGAACCAGATTTGACCCGTGGCTTTTGACCGCCGATCCCCTGGCGGTCTACCGGGCCCCGATTTACATCGGCGCCATCTCCAATCTCGGTATTTTGCTCTGGTGCGCTTCCGCTTCTATCTGCCTTTTCTGCTTCGTCCTCCTCCGAAAAAACCCGGTCCACCGTCTACCGGCGCTATTTCTCCTTTTTTCCGGCCTGATCATCTCTATTCTCATGCTGGATGATTTTTTCCAACTGCACGAAAAAATATATCGTGATACCCTTAACATTCCCGAAGCCTTCGTCGTTTCGGTATATGGGGTATTGTTCCTGGCGAACCTGATCGCGTTTAGGAAGGTAGTCCTGGAAACGAATTTTCTTCTTCTCCTTCTGGCTTTCGGGTTTTTCGGCCTCTCGCTTTTTTTTGACCTCATCATGGTTCAAAATATTCACGGTAAAAATTACCAGGAGATCTACGAAGAAGGGGCCAAGCTGATGGGTCTGGTCAGCTGGACCGCTTATTTTATCCGGGCGGCGCTCCAGATTACCCGGCCCGCGTTGGTCCCCGGACCCGGCGACAACCAACCGGGTTGAGCCCGGCCCGGTTTTTACCGATGGAGAAAACCATGAAAATTCTCCGCCGGCCCGGGAGCCCGCGGCCGAAAAGAAAAATTGAAAAGTGACCGGGTCCTGAATTCTCGCCCGGGAGGCAAATCCATCGTAAAATAAATCATGAAAATAGAATTTAAAAAGCGGCTGGGAATTGCGATCGCCCTGCTCCTCTTCGTCCCGGTGGCGAACGGGGGAGCGCCCGCCGAGCGGAACCTGCCGGTGCCGGACGCGGATACGATTTTCGGATGGCTCCAGGATTTTACCGCCCCGGAACACCGCCGGGCCGGAACGCCGGAGCACCACCGGTCGGTTGATTATATCGCGGGGAAATTCCGGGAATTCGGCCTGGAGCAGGTAACGAAAGAACCGATTGAGATTATGGTCTGGCAGGCCAGGAAGTGGGGCCTGACCGTTTCCGGCCCGGACGGCCCGATCGAAATCCCGTGTTTCTACCAATGGAATACCGCTTTCACGGGACCCCGGGGGATCACCGCGCCGATGATTTACGTGGGCCACGATCCCGGTTCCTGGGGCGAGGTCGCGGGCAAGATC
>JAPLJI010000182.1 GCA_026388655.1 Pseudomonadota bacterium | reverse complement strand
CCGCGGTCCGGCTGGGGGCGGTCCAGGTCCAGGGCACGATCAACGGGATCGGGGAACGCTGTGGTAATGCCAATTTGGTCTCGATCATCCCCGCGCTCAAGCTCAAGCTGGGGGTGGATTGCGTCTCCGACCGCGCGCTCTCCCGGCTCTCCGAGGTTTCTCATTTCGTGGACGAGATCCTGAACCAGGTGCCCAACCGGCACCAGCCCTATGTCGGGGCCAATGCCTTCGCCCACAAGGGCGGAATGCACATCAGCGCGGTCGAGCGGCACTCGCCTACCTACGAGCATGTTGACCCGGGAAAGATCGGGAACCGGCGGAAGGTCCTGGTTTCGGACCAGTCGGGCCGTTCCACGGTGGTGGCCAAGGCCCGCGAATACGGGATCAGGCTCAAGGCCGACGATCCCCGGACCGGCGAGCTCCTCCGGGAGCTCAAGGAGCTCGAGAAGGAGGGATTTCAATTCGAGGGGGCCGAGGGCAGCTTCGAGCTGATCCTCCGGCGGGCGATCGAGGGGAAGAAGAAATATTTCCGGCTGCACGGGTTCCGGGTGATCAACGAGAAACGCACCGAGAATGAACCGGTCATTTCCGAGGCCACGATCATGGTGGACGTAAACGGGAAGGTGGAGCACACCGCGGCCCTCGGGAACGGGCCGGTGAACGCGCTGGACAACGCCCTGCGCAAGGCCCTGGAGAAGTTCTACCCGCCGCTCTCCGAGATTCGCCTGGAGGACTACAAGGTCCGGGTTCTCTCGGAGAAGGAGGGCACCGCCGCCCCGGTCCGGGTCCTGATCGAATCCAGCGACGGGAGAAAGAGCTGGGGAACGGTGGGGGTTTCCCGGAATATCATCGAGGCCAGCTGGCAGGCCCTGGTGGACAGCTTGGAATACAAGCTCCGGAGCGTTTCCGGACGGAGCGGAAAAAGAAAAAAATAAGTTTGTTGTTTCGAGTTTCTGGTTTCGAGTTGGGGGGAAGAAAAAGCACGATCCGCCCGGGATTTTATAAGATGATGGTTACGGAAGAAATATAAAGGCGATAATCAGGGGGAGAAAGGTTTTAAAAAGGGGGGGTTATGAACGAGTGGGAAAAATTGGCGCGCGCGGCTTCGCTCTCAAGTAAAGAGGAAGAGAAGAAGGCCGCCCAGAAGTCTCTCCGGGAAAAGGCGGTCAAGGAAGGGGTAAATATCGCCTCCGTCAAAAGACTTTACGAAGCCAGGAGCCGGGGCGAATTCGGCGGGCTTTCCGTGCCGGCTTGCAACATCCGCGGGATGACCTATTTCACCGCCCGGGCGGCCTATCGGGCCGCCCAGCGGGAAAAGGTGGGACTCCTGGTATTTGAGATCGCCCGCTCGGAGATGGATTACACCTTCCAGAACCCGGCGGAATACGCCTCCCAGATTATCGCCGCCGCGGCGGCGGAGAAATTCCCCGGGCCGGTTTGCCTGCAGGGCGATCATTACCAGGTCCGGACCCGGCTTTTCCGGGAAAACCGGGAAGGCGAGATCGGAAACCTGAAGAAGCTTATCTCCGAGTCGCTGGAGGCGGGGTTCTACAATATCGACATTGACGCCTCCACCGTGGTGGATCTGAAACAGCCCACGATTCTCGCCCAGCAGGAAAACAACTGCCGGATCACCGCCGAGCTCACCGCCTTCATCCGGGAAAAGGAAAGCAAAGGCAAGGAGGTTTCCATCGGGGGGGAGATCGGGGAGGTGGGGGCCAAGAACTCAACCGAGGAGGATCTCCGGGCTTTCATGGAAGGTTATTCCCGGGAGCTGAAAAAATTAGGTCAGAGACTGGAGGGGATTTCCAAGATCAGCATCCAGACCGGCACCACCCACGGGGGAGTTCCCCTCGCGGACGGCAGCGTGGCCAAGGTGGAGCTGGACTTTGAGACCCTGAAAAAGCTTTCCGCGCTGGCCCGTTCCGAGTTTGGCATGGCCGGGGCGGTCCAGCACGGGGCCTCCACGCTTCCCGAGGAGGCCTTTCACCTTTTCCCCGAAGTGGAGTGCGCCGAGGTGCACCTGGCCACCGGTTTCCAGAACCTCCTGCTCGACAGCCCGAATTTTCCCCGGGAGCTCCGGGAGGAAATGTACCGGTACCTCGATCAGAAGTGCGCCGACGAGAAGAAACCGGGGATGACGGAGGAGCAATTCATTTATAAAACCCGGAAGAAGGTTTACGGCCCGTTCAAGCAGGCGCTCTGGGACCTTCCGGAAAAGGTGCGGGGGAAACTAGAGGAGGAACTCGAGGCCCGCTTTGCCCTGATTTTCGACCGCCTGCGGGTCAAGAACACGCTCGATCTGGCCAACAAGTACACCAAGTAATTAACCAGCAGAAAAAATCTAATCCCCCCATTCCCTCCTTTGTCAAAAGGGGGGAGAGGGGGGATTTTCATTATTGTGAATTTGAATTTATCCAGAAAAATGCAGTTGGATTTGCACTAACGTCTTTCGCGAGTGGATATTTTTGCAGTGTGCCGATTCATCGGCGTTTTTTTAAAGAGCCCGATAAATCGGGCAACTACATAATATTCGAAAATACTAAATGCATTTTCCGGATTTATATTCCGCTTATTTTTCGTTTCCGAATCTCATCCCGATCGCCCGGGCGGCCTGGACCTGGGGGCAATTCAAGGAAACCCGGCGGATGCCCTGGGCCGCCTGGCGGAGCGGAAGACGAGTAATCTTCTTCCCGTGCAGGACGACATAAATACCGGTTTTCCCCTCGCCCGCCGCGCGAACCGCTTCGATTCCAAAAAGGGTGGCTAAATTCCGGTCGCGGGCAGTCGGGGTCCCGCCCCGCTGGACGTGCCCCAAAACGGTGACCCGGGTTTCAATCCCGGTCCGGGATTCGATTTCGTGCGTAACTACCTCACCGATCCCGCCCAGGCGGATGGGTTCGGCGCTGGTTTTGACTTCCCGCTGCACCACCGGTTTCCCCCCCTGCCAGCGCGCGCCTTCGGCTACCACCACGATGGTGTAGCGGCGGCCTTTCCGGTTGCGGAGTTCAATCGCCCGGCAGATGCTTTCATAGGAGAATGGAATTTCGGGGATCAAAACGATATCCGCCCCGGAGGCGATTCCGGACTCGAGGGCGATCCAGCCGGCGTTCCGGCCCATCACTTCCACCACCATAACTCGGTGATGGCTCTGCGCGGTAGTGCGCAGCCGGTCAATCGCCTCGCTGGCGATCGTTACCGCGGTATCGAACCCGATAGTGAAATCGGTACCCCGCAGATCGTTATCAATGGTTTTGGGCACCCCGATTACCGGCACCCCCAGCGCATTGATTCCGGCGGAGATCGTCATGGTCCCGTCCCCCCCGGTGACAAACAAAACATCCAGGCCCAGCCGCTTGATCACCCGGACCACTTCCCCGGACCGGTCGGAAGTGATAATCTGCCCGTCTTTTTCTTCTTTGACCGCGAAGGGGTTGATCCGGTTGGAGCTTCCCAGGATGGTTCCCCCGGAGGCCAGGATTCCGGAAACATCGTCATAGCTGAGCTTGGTGTAGCGGCCGGGCCAGAGCAGGCCTTCAAAACCGTCCAGGATTCCCACCGCTTCCCAGCCCTGTTCATGAATGGCGGATTTCACCACCGCCCGGATCAAGGCGTTGAGACCCGGGCAGTCGCCCCCGCCGGTCAGGATCCCGATCCTTTTATTCATGGAAAACCCCCCTTTACAAACATCTTTAATATTTCAGATTTATATCACATTTTCATGTTTACGGTTGGAGAATATTCAGGGTTGGTTGATAATTGAGAAGAAAAAAGAAAAGTGAAAAGGCGAAGCCATCTATCTTTAACTGGTAATTCCCCGTGGTTTTGCCACGGGGTTACCTTATTTCTGTCATTCCGCACTTGATGAGGAATCCAGTTATTTTGTTTTTCTGGATTCCTGCTTCCGCAGGAATGACAATAGACAAAATAAGAGTCTTTTTGATTTAGATACCCCGCGGTCTTGCCGCGGGGAGTTTCATTAAAGATTAATGAAGGCAGAGGATTGTTTGCTTCAGGAGCAGGGAAACAAACGATTTAACCTGGATTTCTTGCCGGTGATTTTTGTTGCCGCTTTCCTGACTGCCGGGCAGCTGCATTCCGGAGGGTGGGAGGTTTCTGCCTCGCCGGTTTCCCTGAAGGAAAATATTCGCTCCTGGATCGAGGTGCAGTATCCTGACCGGCCCCCCTGCATTTATGGGTTTGCCGGTTCTCCCACCCTGGCGGAGCTAATCCCGGGATCCGGGCGGGAAGAGGATAAACGGCTGGAAAACGGCACCCGGGTCAGGATTCTTTCCCGGGAACCCCTGGACTTCCGCGAGGAGAAAATGCCGGGGAGTCATCTTTTGCTCTTCGGGCAGAAAATCGATGTTAACCGGGCCGGCCGTCGGGATCTAGAGGCCATCCCGGGGATTGGACCGAGCCTTTCGGAGAGAATCCTTCAATACCGGGAAGAACACGGGGATTTCCGGGAATTATCCGGTCTCCTCGACGTCCGGGGAATCGGGCCGAAATCCTTGAGCAAAATCGAGGAATATCTTACTATTAATCTGAATGATTAAGCGTTTAATCTCTCTTCTTTTGATCCCGGTTTTTATCCAGGGGTGGGTTTCTCCCTTGTGGGCGCAGGAAAAACCCGCGGAAGGGAAGGTCTCCCTGATGATCCAACCTTTTGGGGCGGAGATCCGGGTGGACGGCAAGCTCCTGGGAAACTCGCCCCTCGAATCATTGCCGTTGCCGGCGGGGGAACATGAACTCAGGATTCGTTACGAAGGCTACCAGGAGTTTTCTACCCGGATAAAGGTGGAGGCCGGGAAAAGCATCATCCTCCGTGGGTACTTACAATCAATCACCTCCACCGAGTCCCCCCAGCCGACCCTGGTTATCTCCGTTCAGATCCCCCCGGCCCTGAGGGCGGCCAGCCAGAAACGCGCCTACCGGCTGGGGGCCCTGGCCTTAAGCGGGGCGGCCCTGGTGAGCGCCGGGATTCTTTACTCCCTGGGGAGCCGGGCCGGTGACAGTTATTCCCGGGCGGCGGATAACTACACGGGGGTCAAGAATGCCTGCGAGGCGACGGGGAGCTGTTCTGGAAACCCCGACCTGGATAAATATAAAAACCAGGCCAGTGGCGCCAGGACGGATTTCAACCGTTACCGGGATGGTTATTATACCTCCCTGGCAGTGACCGGATTATTCGCGGGAATAGCGGCATACCTCTACATAATCCAGAGGTCTAAGAGCGCTCCCTCCCGGCCGGTGAGCCTGACTCCTTTCCCCCAGACTGGCTCCACCGGGGGGATTGAGGGCATGGGGATTTCCACCAAGATCAGGTTCTAAGCGATGAAAGTTGCTGCTAATAAAATTATTTTATTTTTTGCCTTTTGCTCTTTGTGCTTCGCTTTTTTTGCTCCGGCCTGTCTCAAGCTCCCGGACAAGGAATTTACCCCCGTAAAAAACATGCCCCCAGTTATTGAGCCCGTCGCCCAGGTGATCGTCAACGAGGGAGAGGAAATCGTGATCGAACCTCAGATTTCCGATCCGGATGGGGATATATTGACATATAGTTTCGGGGGTTGGGCTCCCGGGGGTTATTCCAAGGATTTAAGCATTCCCACCTGGAGGTATACCGCCAGCTATGACGACGCCGGGGAGTATTCGGTCTGGGTGGCGGCCATAGATGAAAAAACCAAGGATGGCAAACCCAACCAACAGATCACCACGGTTAGAAAAGATATCCTGATCAAAGTGAATAATGTAAACCGGCCCCCGCAGTGCCCGGGCAACCCGCTTCAGACCGTGGATGAGCTTTCCACCCTGGCTTTCACCTTTCGGGCTTCCGACCCGGATATCGAGGATAATCTCCGCCTGGCGTATACCTTTAAATGGCAGGGGCAAATGCCGGGCGGGGTTACCGGTTTTGCGTTTAACAATTTAGACAACTTAGTGGATTTTTCCTATTCACCGATTTTTGGCGCGCGGGGCAGTTATGTCATGGAATTTTCCGTAACCGATCCGAGCGTTCCGTCCTACACCATTGCTTGCTCAATTCCGCTTGAAGTTCAGGATGTCTTGTTGTGGGAAAAGGCGGGGACGGAGGCGGGGGAATTCCCGAGCTGGGTTTCGCAGGCGGTGGTTAATTCCCTGGTGGTGGATCCTTATTCGTCGAGGGCGTATGCGGGGTTGTCGAGTTTCTTTGACCCGCTTTCGGTTTCAAATCCGATTCCAGATCAAGGTTATGGAGTGTACGCCTATTCCCCCTTGGCGGACAGCTGGGAGGAAATACTGGGTCTCTCCGAACTCCGGGTTCTCGATCTCAGATTAAGTGAAAAATTGACTCAGTTTTATGTTTTTGCGGCCACCACGGCCGGTATTTATCGTTATGACGGGCATTCCTGGCAGGAAGAGAGTTCGGGCATCCCGCATAAATACCGGCGGATTTTCTCCCTGGGGCTCGATTCCCAGGGAAAGCTCTGGGCGGGGCCGGGTTGGTTCAACGGTCCCCTGTACTTTTCCAGCGATGATTCACAAAACTGGTATCCGAGCGGAATTACTGATATTCAACAGGTTTATAATCTTGCTTTCGGAGGCAATCAGATGCTGGCCAGCGTCTTCTGGAAATCCGAAGACATCTTCTATAAAACAATAATTCAATCTTTGGATTTGGGAACTACCTGGGGGGAGATGAGTTTTTTTAGAAGTTTAACCTCGCGAGTTATCGCCTTTGATCCGGCCGATCCTCAAAAAATTTACGTGGGGGTGGAAAATCAAGGGATATATCGGACCGTGGATGGAGGGAATACCTGGCTGTTGCCGATCCAGATCGGCAACACCAACTCCTATCCGCGGGCCATTCTGCCGATCGCTTATCATGATTACCCGGGCACGGTTCTGGTGGGCTTGACCGAGAAAGGAGTCTGGAGATCCCGGGACGGGGGGTCCACCTTTACCGCCCAGAACAATGGGTTGCCGGACTCGATTTCGATTCGATCGATCGCGGTGGATCCCAACAATCTGGATCGGTTGTACATCGGCACCGAGTATCATGGGGTTTACCGGACGAAACTTCCATAGATAGCCTAATCAAGGGTTTACGGGTCCAAGGGTTCCAGGGTTCGAGCGATCAAGGTCAGTTGAGTAGACAATAGAAGAGTATTCCGGTTTTTCACTACTTATTTCCCGTGATCTTGCTGAGTTAATTTATTCCCGTCATTCCGCACTTGATGCCGAATCCAGTTATTTTTTCTGGATCCCCGCTTTCGCGGGGATGACAGACGAAGGGGTTGATTCCCACTGGAGTTTATCCCGCACTCTGATGCGGGATGGGAATGACAATCGGGGAGAATGGGTTCCTGCTGGGGTTAACCCCGGGTAAAGCTTCAGAACTGATGACTTAGGATGTTTTTATGGACTGGCATAACGCCATTACCGATGTCCCGGGGATAAAAGTCGGGCACTTTACCGACCGGGAAAACCGGACCGGTCTGACCGTGATTCTCACCGAGTCCGGGGCGGTGGCCGGGGCCGATCTCGGGGGAGGGGCGACCGGAACCCGCCAGTTTGACTCGGTTTCCGGTTTTCACCTGGTTACCGAGATCCAGGCGGTGCTTTTGACCGGGGGCAGCGCTTTTGGGCTGGACGCGGCGGGCGGGGTAATGAGATTCCTGGAGGAGAAGGGCCAGGGACTTCTGCTCTACCAGACCTACATTCCCACCGTTCCCACGGCGGTCATTTTCGATCTGTTTCTTTCCCTCCGCAGACCGGACGCGGACATGGCCCACCGGGCCTGCCAGGCGGCCACCTCGGGACCGGTGGAAGAGGGGAGCGCGGGAGCGGGGACCGGGGCGGTAGTAGGCAAGATTTTTGGGGCTCCCTTCGGGATGAAAGGGGGGATTGGAACCGCGAGTTTTTCCCCGGCCTCCGGATTGGTGATCGGGGCCCTGGCCGTCGTGAATGCCTACGGGGACGTGGTCGAAACCGATGGGAAAATCCTGGCGGGAGCCCGGAACACCCGCGAGGGGAAAGAATTTGTTCGGATGGGGCATAGGTTGATGCACGGGGAAAAGGGAAAAGAAGCCACAGGAGAATGCACCACCCTAGGAGTAATCGCCACCAACGCCCGGCTGGACCGGATGCAGGCGATCAAGGTGGCGCAGATGGCCCAGGACGGGATCTCCCGGGCGATCTCCCCGGCGCACACCCTTTACGACGGCGACCTGGTCATCTGCCTTTCAGCCGGCGCCGAGTCCGCCGATCTCAACGCCCTGGGGCATACCGCATCCGTCCTTCTGGCGGACGCCATCCGCCGGGGGATAAAAGCCGCCGATGGTTTTGGTATAATTCCCGCCTGGCGGGATTTACAGGGTTGAAAAATATCCTTACCAAGGGAGGAGTGATGAAAGACGTCAAAGGAAAAATCGTGGTGATCACCGGGGCGGCGATGGGGATGGGGCGCCTGTTGTCCATCAAGTTCGCCCAGGACGGGGCGCGGCTGGTCCTGATCGACGTGAACAAGGAAGCGCTGGACAAAACCGCCGCCGAGTTCAAGAAGATGGGAGCTGAGATACACACATACATTTGCGACATCACCGACCGGAAAAAGGTTTACGAAATGGCCGCTGATATTCACAAGAAAATCGGCAAGATCGATGTCCTGGTCAACAACGCCGGGGTGGTCTGGGGCGCCCCGTTCGTGGAAGCCGATGACGAAAGACTCTTCAAGACTATCGACGTGAACGTGAACGCGGTGATGTGGATGATGAAGGCGTTTCTGCCGGACCTGTACGAGAAAAAGGCCGGCCACGTGATCAACCTGGCCTCCGCGGCCGGGCTGATGGGGGTGGTAAACCTGGCGGCCTACTGCGCCAGCAAGTTCGCGGTGGTCGGGATGACCGAAGCCATCCGGCAGGAGACCAAGAAAATGGGTTTGAAAGACGTGAAATTCACGACGGTCTGCCCGAGTTTTGTCGCCACCGGGATGTTTGCGGGGGTCAAGCCTCCCAAGATGACCAAGTGGCTCACCCCGGAACAGATGGTGGACAAGATTTACGCGGCCTTCAAGAAAGACGCCCCCATGATCCGGGAACCGCTCATGGTCAAGTTTGTTCCCCTCATCAAGGCGGTCCTGCCCGTCAACCAGTTTGACCGGATCGCGCACCTCCTGGGGACGAGCAAGTCCATGGAGAAGTGGGTCGGCAGGAAGTAAGAAAAATTGACGATTGTTGATTGACGATTGACGATTTACGAAAGAATGAAAAAATTAATCTACAATCGTCAATCTGAAATCGTAAATTGAATACTGATGTCGCGCTGGGAAGGGGCGGTAAAGGAAGTCAGCGATTACCTGGGGTTGAGGTATCCCCCGGTCGCGGCCAGCTACTGCGCTGAACCGGACCCGGCCGCGCCCGTTTCCAAGCGGTTCGGCTGCAACGCCATCTTCCAGGCTTTCAAGGGAAGGGTGATGAGCCTCAACCGGGAATCCACCACCTGCCCCGGGGCGGTTCACTGGTTCGGATTTGACGATTACCGCCCCGGTCTGGTCCTGTTTCTGACCCACGGGGAAAAGTTGTTCGCCAGCGAGGAACTGGCGGAAAAGTGGTTTGATTCCATTCCCAAGCCCCGCCCGGCCCCCCGCGATTACCTGGTTTTAAAGCCGCTGGAAAAAGAGGTGGACGAGCCGGAGCTGGTCCTCCTGCTCATCAACGCCCACCAGGCGCACCGGATCCATTCCATCATTAATTTTCGGGAAGGTAATCTGATGATCCCGCATTTTTATTCGGCCATCTGCCAGGGCGCGATCGCCAATCCAATCTCCCTGGATAAACCCACGGTCACTTATCCCGAAACGGTCGGAAAAGAATTCGGCGGTTTCGGGGATGATGATATTATTTTCAGTCTCCCGCTTTCCTACTTCCTCCGCCTGGTTGAGGATCTCCGGGCCTCGGATGGAGGCAAGGACAAGTTCGCCCACGAGATCAAAGACCTGATCACGATGATCCGGTAAGCGGTCGGATCCTTCCGTGGAGAACAAAAATCGATTCGGCTAGAATATTTCCGAATTCATTCATTAAGTAAGGAAACAAAAATGAAAAGAATTGGCCTGGTTTCATTGGCCTTGGTTTTTCTGGCATCCGGTTTTCTCACGGGGAAAACAGTTCTGGGAGGCGAGGGAAAACCCCTGGCGGGAAAGAAGGTCGCCCTGGTCATCGCCAGCGAGAAATTCCGGGATGAAGAATTCAAAGAACCCCGAAATCTTTTAATCCAGGCAGGCGCCATGGTACTAATTGCCTCCTCCAAGCTAACCGAGGCGACCGGGATGCTGGGGATGAAAGTGAAACCGGATGTTTTGCTCCAGGATTTAAAACCACAGGGCCTGGCCGCCGTCCTTTTTATCGGGGGAGTGGGGGCGTCGGAATACTTTCATAATCACGACGCCCATGTGCTGGCCCAGGAGGTTCTGGAGCAGGGTGGGGTAGTCGGGGCCATATGCATCGCCCCCGTTACCCTGGCCCGGGCGGGTCTGCTCAAGGGCAAGAGGGCCACTGTTTTCGAATCGGAGAAGGAAGAATTGACCAAGGCCGGGGCCAGCTACACAGGTAACCCCGTGGAAACGGACGGGCGGATCATCACCGGCAACGGTCCGGGGGCGGCGAGGGAATTCGCCCGGGCGGTGGTTAATCTGCTTAAGCAGAAAAAATAGGGTTCCAGGGTCCGAGGGTAACCAGAGACTTTAGCCTGCGAAATCAATGAGTGATCATACAATTTTTTTTCGGCGGTCTGCGGTCGGCGGTCTGCGGTCGGGCGTAAGATATTAGCCATAAATAAAAAACAAATCAGTTTTAATGACCAAGTCCTCAAAACGCCATTACCTTTTCGGGCCGGTGGTTTCCCGGCGGCTTAAGCTTTCCCTCGGGATAGACCCGGTTCCCTTCAAGACCTGCTCCCTGGACTGCGTTTACTGCGAGCTGGGCAAAACCACCGACAAAGTGGTGAAGCGTCAGTCCTTCGTTCCGCCCAGGGAAATTATAGGGGAGATGATTCAATTCCTGCGGACCGGGAACCGGCCGGACTACATAACTATTTCCGGCTCGGGCGAGCCGACTTTGCATCTGGATTTGGAAGAAATAATCCAGGAGGTGAAAAAGATCACCTCGATTCCCCTGGCGGTGATCACCAACTCGACCCTTCTATCCGATCCCAGAGTAAGAGGTGCTTTAAAATCAGCGGATATCGTTCTTCCTTCCCTGGACGCGGTCAGCCCGGAGGCTTTCGCCCGGGTCAATCGTCCGCATTCTTCCCTGCGGGTTGACCAGATTATCTCCGGCCTTCAACAGTTCCGGGAGGAATTCTCGGGCGAGATCTGGCTGGAAATCCTGCTGATCAGGGGCATAAACGATACACCTGAAGAAGTGGAATTGCTCCGGGAGGTGGCCCTTTCCCTGCATCCGGATCGGATCCAATTGAACACGGTCGCCCGCCCGGGCACGGAAAGCTCAGCTTTGCCATTGGTGGATGAGCATCTGCAGGAGCTCAAGGAATTTTTCGGGCCCCCGGCAGAAGTAATCGCCGGGTCCAGGCATTCTTCGGCGAAGGTTCAATCAGGACCGGTGGAAGAGAGAATCCTGGAGACCGCCTCCCGGCGGCCGGTGACCGCGGAGGAGATCGCCGCGGGGATGGGATTGGAAATGAAGGAGGCGGAGAAGGCCCTGAACCGGCTTCTCGAAGAGGGCAAAATCAATCTCAAACAGCACGGGGAAAAGGGGTACTGGATAGCGAAAAACAAGTAGCAGGTAGCAGGTGGCAAGTAATCGAATGTAGTGGTCGAGCTTGCTCGACGATTGTGGCCGGAAAAATACAGGGAATCAGGTTATCAGGAAATCAGGATTTGGATATCTGGACATCAGATGATCAGTTAACCAAACAGACCAGAGAAACCAGAGAAACTAAAGAACCCAGATTGAACCTGCGAAAGAAAAAATAACGGAACTTTAAATGAGAAAACCATTTTTCTTGACTCTGTCTGTTTTGCTGGCTTTTCATCTGATGTTCGGTTGTGGCGGGGAATCGAAAAAAATGGAAACCCCGATAACCGCTGTTCCGCTGGGTTACTTTATCGATACCCAAAACGGTGGTTTTGTTTTCGGTTCGGAAGATCAAGGTTTGGCGGGGGTAGGGCATGTCCGGATTGCGGTCTCACAACCCGGCGGGGTTGCCTGGTTTTCTTCGAACGAATATCCAAACCAGGTAACGAATATTATTCCTGACCGGACGACTTGGATACTTTCAGGGAAATCCGGCGCGCCCGATCTTGAATTTAAGGTGATTCAGGGCTCAAACAGTGAATATCTCCAAATCAGTTTTAAAGCGACAAACTCAACCAATAGCGAAATGATAATCCCGGGAGCGGAGATTCTTTCTTTTGAATCAGAATCCTCAAGTGGGAATGAGGGAATTGATTTTGCCGGAAATGAAGAAAATGAATTATCAATTTTGCACAACGGCTATCAATCCTGGAGTTTTACCGGTCCGATAAAAATCAGCTTCGGTGATCCGGGTTTACCTCGGGAAGCTGGAACCTTTCAATCCGGCGGTGATAATGATGATTGGTTCGGGGATCAGCCGGGGCTTTCCTGGTGGATGACGGCCCTCAAGTCACCGCATTCACCCCTGATCCTGATCATGGGGGCGCTTTCCGCGAATCTTTTTAAAACCTATCTCGGGGTGGAATTCAAGGATGATGCGGAGCTCGTGGACCTTCGGGTGGTGGAAGGGATGACCGGAGACCGGGTAACCCTCGCGCCGGGTGAATCGCTGGAGTTCGATCCGGTTTACCTGGGCGCGGACCAGGACCCGGTTGCCGGACTGAACCGCTACGCCCGGGCCGCGGCGGAGATAACCCCGCCCCTGGTCTGGAAGGGGGACCGTCCCTGGGGGTGGGCGAGTTGGTACTACTATTATTCGCAGGTGAAAGAGGAAGACATACTTGAAAATTTCAATTTCGTCAGGGAGGAGCTTTCGACCTATGGCTTCAACCTGGTCCAGCTTGATGACGGTTATATGCCCCGCTGGGGGGAATGGACCAACAACCAAAAATTCCCCTCCGGGCTTGACGCCGTCGCGGGGGAGATCGAATCCGCCGGGCTCTGGCCGGGTATCTGGATCGCTCCCTTCCTGGTTAGCATGGATTCAGACCTGGTGGATGATCATCCCGACTGGTTTCTTCATGACCAGAACGGGGATCTGATTGCCAATCAACAGCCGCTCCGCGCCACCCACGCCATCCTGGACGTGACGCATCCGGACGCGGAAACCTGGCTGAGCGGCGTGATCGGCGGGATTCGGGATGCCGGTTTCCGGATGCTCAAAATAGATTTCATTTTCGCCGAGGCCTTTGAAGGGGTCCGTCATGATCCCAAGATCACCAGCATGCAGGCCTACCACCGCGGCCTGGAAATCATCAGGAAGGCGGCGGGGGAGGATATGTTCATTCTCGCCTGCGGCGCTCCGATGCTTCCCACCCTCGGACACGCCCATGCTTTCCGGACCGGCCCCGATATTGCCTACGAGGCGGTCGGCGGGGGAAACCCGAGTTATAACTTTCTCGTCCACGAAGCCCGGAATACCGCTTCCCGCTTTTTCACCGGGGGAAACTGGTTCCTGAACGATCCCGACCAGCTCCTTTTGCGGGATCCCCTGACCCTCGAAGAGGCGAAAATGTTCGCCGTGGCCAACGTGATGGCGGGAGGGATTTTCCTGCTCGGGGACAATCTGGCCAGCCTGGAGGAAGACCGGCTTAAAATTGCCACCGACCCGGTCATTCTGGAAATCGCCAAAATTGGAAAACCGGCGGTTCCTCTCGACCTTTTCGATGCGCCGAGTCAAAACCTTTTTTCATCACCCGTGATGGATCTCGCGGGGGAAAGCCGGGCGCCTTCGATCTGGTGGCTCGCCGGCGGAGATCAGGCAGGTTATCTGGCTTTCTTCAACTGGAGAGGCGAGGCCCGGGAGTTCGAAATCGATACCGCTTGGCTCAGTTCCTCATCCCCCCGGGAGATCACCGAGGCTTTCAGCGGGGAAAAGATCAAGGTTAAAGATGAAAAAATATCGTTGCGGCTCGAAGAACATCAGGTAAAACTCTTAAAAGTTGAATACAAAGCGCCGTAGCCATTTTTTCCCTCGGAACCGGATTCCCCCCCTTCCCAAGAAAAAAAGAGTGATTTATACTTATTTTTGACGCAGCTAGTCAAAATATTATTCTGAAGGAGGGGTGCATGAGCGGATTGAGCGATCGGATCGGTCAATTAATCGGAAAGCACAAGATATTATCTGATGCCCAGGCGTTTTCCGCCTATTTCGATGGAGAGGTTCTGGAGGCCAAGGCGGTGGCGGTCCTGCCCGCTTCCACCGAGGAAGTGCAGGAAGTGGTGCGCTTCGCCGGCAAGGAAAAGGTCCCGGTTTATACCAGTTTCGGTTATCCCCTGCCCGCCCGGGTCGCGGGGAGCGACGGGATAATCATCAATTTTAAAAAACAGAACAAGATCGAGAAGATCGACCGCCGGAACCTGATCGTGCATGTCCAGCGGGGGGTGAGCTTCGAGCAGATCAACCAGGATCTCAAACCCCACGGCATGCGGGTGTTTACCCCGGTGGCGGCCCGCTCCGAATCGGTCGCGGAATGCCTGGTGCATCGGAATGTTTTGAAGGCGGCGGGGAAATTCGCGGAGGTCCAGGTGCTGAACCTCAGGGTGGTCCTGGCCGACGGGCAGATTCACAAGACCGGGACCCACTCGATTTCCGAGGACGGGGTGGATTACAAGGAGGACGCCGGCCCGAGTCTGTCGAAGTGGTATAACGGTTCGGAAGACACCTTCGGGATTTTCACCCGGGCCAGCCTGATGTGTTATCCGAACATGGAGAGACGCTTGGTCCGGTGCTACTCCTTCGGGCGATACGAAGACCTGGTCAAGGTCATGCGTGACGCCTGCCGCCGCGAAGTCGGGCAGGAATATATCGGCTGTAACGCCCGCTACCTCCGCGGGCTTCTGGGGAAAGGGAATTTCCCCCTTTATCTCCTGATCGTCGGGTTCGAGGCCTACGCCGAGCTGGCCGATTACGAGGAAGAGTGGGCGGACCGGTATGTGAAAAAAGAGGGCGGAAAAGAGGCCCGGGAGTGGGAAGGGGAATTGCTCAACCGGATCGACCTGCCCTGGCGGCCGGCTTCCCCGAACCAGGTGGCTTACTACTCCGCATATCGAAACAATTCCCGCCTGCGGGCGGCCGCGTATTCCGGCCTGAAAGAGGCCAAGTTCAGAGATTCGGAAGTGGGGGAATGCCTGGTTTCCATCTGCCGGGGCCGGAACTGTTATTCCATTTTCGACCTGTTCCCGGAAGGGGGGCAGGTGGACGCGCAAAAGATTTCCCTCAAACTCGCCAAGGCCGGGGCCTTCTTTGACCTGCCCCGGGGCGAGCTGGCCCGCGAGATCTACAAGTCCATTCCCGGCTATCGCCGGCACCTCCGGCGGATCAAGCAGCTGATGGATCCCGAGGGGATTTTAAACCCCCAGGTGGATTACCTGTTTGATCCCCAGGCGCAGATCAAGACCCAGTTTGAAATCCCCACCCTGACCACGGATACCTTGACGGAAGCGGTCGGGGTTTTGAAAAAAGCTCTCGGGGATGAGTGGGTCAGCGATCACCCCGTTGATCTTTCCAGCTATGCCCGCGACTTCACCGTTACTCCCGGACAGCGCCCGGATATCGTGGCTCTGCCGAAAAACACCGCCGACATCCAGGCGATCATGGAGGTGGCTTACGAATACGGCCTGCCGGTGGTGCCCCTTTCCACCGGCTTTAACCACGGGGGCCTGACCCTGCCCCGGCACGGGGGCATCCTGGTGGACCTCCGCCGGATGACCCGCCTCCTTGAGATCGATCCCGATTCCATGACCGCGGTGGTCGAACCCCACGTGCGGATGCGGGCGCTCTGGATGGACGCGCGCAAGCATGAAACCGACGATTTCACCCTGAAACCGATTTTGCCGATGACCTTCGGGAGCATTTCCATCCTGGCGAATTACGTTTCCCGGGGCGGTGCGGGGTCGGCGGTCAAATACGGTCCGAACGCCGAATTGATCGTGGACATGAAATTCGTCCTGCCCAACGGGGAGATCCTCAACATCGGCCCTAACGCGGTCCCGGGGGTGGAGGGGATCGCCCTGCAATACGGCCCGGGTCCGGAGATCGCCGGAATGTTCCTGAACGCCGACGGGGCCTTCGGGATCTGCACGGAGATGAGGGTGAAGCTCTTCCCCGATTTCAAATCCGAGCGGATCCTGGGGGGAGCCTCCTTCGTGGACGATTACACGGACTGCGTGAACTCCTGCAATGCCATTTACGATCTCTCCCAGCTGAATTTCTGCGAGTTCCTCTACAAGTTCCACCACGGGGTGCTGGCCGCCGGGACCGCGGGGCTAGTGGGCGCTAACCCTTACGATCTGGTACAGATGGTCCCCAAGCATTTTCTTCTGAGCCTCTTTTCGGGTTTGGACGAAAAGCAGGTGGAGATTAAAGCCAAGAAGCTCGAGCAGATAATGGAAAAACACGGGATGACGATGATCGACCCGATGACGCTTGGGATGGCGGAATTGACCACCAACGATCCGATGAAACGAAGCCTCGGGACCCGGGGGAACAAGGTCACCGCTTTCCAGGGGGCTTTCCAGTGGCTGGCCTGCTACATCAAGGTGGAGAAGGTCCCGGAGATGGACCAGCAATATAAACAATTGATCGCCAAATACTGGAAGCCGGCCGATCCCAAATTCACCATCGAGATGGCGATGTCCGGCTGCGACATCCAGGGCCCGATGCCCTTCGCCCGCGGCGGGACCTGCGAGTTCGACTGGTGGTGGGATCATGGGAACCCGGACTCGATCAAGCGGGCCACCAAGATCATCCGCAAGGCGGCCGAGCTGCAGCTCGATCACGGCGGGCTTTTCATCCGGAACATGCACGACCTGGGGGAAATGCAGCTCTCCCGCTGGGGGGTTTACACCGATATTTATAAAAAAGTCCGGAAGATGATGGACCCGGCGGACCTGATGCATCCGGGGGTGATCGATTTTAAAACCATGTTTCCAGTTAAATGAGGTTATAACTGAGGAAGGAGAAAACCCATGGCATTTCAGGCAAAGATCGCGCGGAATATTCGGCCTCTTTTCGAGTATCGCAACGAGGCCTGGAAATGCATCCGGTGCGGGATGTGCCGGATGACCCATCCCGATTTTTTACAGAGCCATAAGTATTCCGATGCTTGTCCCCGGAACATCAAGTATGTATTCGAGTCTTACGCCGGGACGGGGACCCAGGAGATCGTGCGAGCCCTGACCTGCGATCCGCCCGAACTCGAGATCGACGATTATCTCAAGAAAATCATCTTTTCCTGCACGATCTGCGGGAACTGCCAGGAGATCTGCAACGCGATCAAGGACCTGGAACCGTCCAACGCCATGATGGCGCTCCGCAACTACGTGGTGAAAAAAGAGGGTCCCATGCCCGCCCACCAGACCCTGATCCAGTCCATCCTGAACTATGACAACCCCTGGCTTTCCCCACGGGCCGCCCGGGCGCGCTGGGCGAAAAGGCTCCGCGACGTGAATATAAAGGATGCCAGCAAAGAAAAGGTCAAGGTGCTTTTCTTTGTGGGTTGCAACGAGTCCTACGTATCGGATTTGATCCCCGTAGCCGAGACCGCCGCGCGGGTTTTAAGCCTGGCGGGGGTGGATTTCGGGATCCTGGGGGCGAAGGAAAGGTGCTGTGGCTCGACCGCGCTCCGGGTCGGGGCCGTTGACATGTTTGAGAAATACCGTCAGGAGAACATCGCGATGCTGAACAGCCTGGGAATCGAGACGATGGTCACGGCCTGTGCCGGATGCCATTCCACCTTCTCCCATAATTACGCCGGGGATCTGAAGTTCGAGATCCTCCACGTGGTCGAGTTTCTGGACCGCCTGATCCAGGAAGGTGATATCAACTTCGAAAAGGAACTGCCGATCGTGGCCACCTACCACGATCCCTGCCATATCGGGAGATACAGCCAGATCTTCGACCCGCCCCGGCGGGTGCTCCAGTCCATCCCCGGGATTAACTTTAAGGAGATGGAGCGGATCCGGCAGTATTCCTTATGCTGCGGTTGCGGCGGAGGCGTGAAGACGGCTTACCCGGATTTAGCGCTCGAGGTGGCCAACTGGAGGCTCGACGAAGCTAAGGACGTGACCGGGGCGGACACGATCGTATCCTGCTGCCCGTTCTACGAGAGCAACCTGGGCGACGCGGCCAAGAGCCGGGAAGACCACAAGTTCCGGGTGGTGGACATCATGCAGTTGGTGGCCGAGTCGATGGGGTTCGAAAAGGGCAAGGATTAAGTAAAGAGTTCAAAGTTTCAAGTTCAAGGTTCAAAGTTCAAAGTAGGGGGAGGCCTTCAACAGCCTCCCTTTTTTTGCGTATTTTTTTGAAAACTATTTTTTAAAACTAACGATCGTGGCGCCCCAGCTGCCGGCGGTTTCATCGGCGAGGTGAAATTCCCGGACATCGGGGTGGCGGGAGAGCAGGGCGTGGACGGTTTTCCGTAAGGCTCCGGTGCCCTTACCGTGGATGATCCGGATCTGGGGCAGGCCCTTCTTTTTGGCGGCCTCGATATAGTCGCTAACCAGATCTTTCACTTCCCCCGGCTTGAAGGTATGCAGGTCCAGCTCGCCGTCGATAGGAAGCTCAACGATTTCAGGATCATCGTTCATGGTTTTTGACTCAAAGTCCGAAGTCTAAAGTTTTAAGTTCAAGGTTCAGGGTTCAAAGTTCTAGGGCGAGATTCTTCGCCCTTCGACAGGCTCAGGGCTCAGAATGACACTAGCAAAATAATGGTAGCCGCAACCTTTAGGTTGCGACATGATATCCGCTTTGAAAATTTATTAATATAAAACGCAGGCTAAAGCCTGCGGCTACCGGGAGATAGAGGGCGTTGGATCTATCCCTGGGATTTGTTCCAGCCGGGCTCGAAAACCAGGTAGGTGATTTTATCCTTTTCGTTAACGGTAAAAATCGTCGTCCCGGTGATCTTTCGCTGGCCGGAGCCGTAGAGATCGAAGTTGACCGCCACGCGGTTGCCGCCGACGGCCGATTCGGAAATCACGAAATTCGCTCCTTTTTTGATGATGGACTTGAGCCCGTCCGTGATCAGTTCGGGGTTGATGAATTTCTGGGGCCCGATCATTTTGTATTCCATGATCGAGGCCGGGACGAAAACGTCCAGAACCAGGCTGAAATCGCCGGATTTGAGCGCGCTATTGAGCCGGGAAAAGAATTTCTGGGGGACATCGTTGATGGCCATGTTATACCTCCTCTATAAAACCAATGACCAATGACCAAAATCCAATTACCAAGCAAGATAATAATTAAAACCAAACGTGATATTTGATAAATCCCTTTTCTTCGATTGTCATTCCGGACTTGATCCGGAATCCAGTATTTCTTGCCTCTGGATCCCCGCTGGAGTTTATCCCGCACTTTGATGCGGGACGGGGATGACGGAAAGGGCCTGGATCCCTCCCGTCAAGCCTGTCCCCACAGGTCTTAAGCGGGGAGCGGGACGGGAATGGCAGCCCCGGATTAAATCCCAATAAGTGCCAGACTCAATCCAATGATTAATATATCAGAGTCTTTGGTTTCATCCAAACAGGGTTTGGTTTATAATTTCCTGACTTTTCAAGAGGAATTCGATGAAAAACGGATCACGGATCAGCAAGGAAGAGGTTCTCCACATCGCCCGCCTGGCCCGGCTTTCTCCCTCACCGGAGGAAATCGATAAATTGACCCGGGAGATGGATTCCATCCTGGGTTTTTTTGAACGACTGAAAGAGATCGACACCACCGGGATCGAGCCGACCTCCCACGCCGTGGAACTCACCTGGCCGTTTCGGGAGGACGAGGCACGGCCATCCCTTCCAGTTGATGAGGTTTTATCCAATGCTCCGGAAAGAGGGAAGGGGATGTTCAAGGTTAAGAAAGTAATAGAGTGAGAAACAATTGACGATTGACGAATGACGATTGACGAGTGAAAACCAAAAAGGAATGACGGATTAAATTGCGAATTACGAATGGAAAAAAGAGAATACGGATGATTTAAATATTCAATCCACAATCGTCAATCTACAATCATAAATTGAATTGATGGACCAAATAGACCAGATAGACGAGACAGACCAAATAGACCTGTTTTGATTTTGTTATGGAATTGTTTCGACTGACCATTCACGAGCTTAACGAACTGTACCGGGAGAAGAAGGCCAGCCCGGTCGAGGTCACCCGGCAAGTCCTGTCCCGAGTGGAAAAACTCGATCCGGAGATTCACGCCTACCTGACAGTCACCGCCGATTCCGCTTTAAAGGAAGCCCGGGACGCGGAGGAGAGGTTTTCCCGCGGTGAATCCCGGGGGCTTCTGGACGGTATTCCGGTTGGCCTCAAGGATATCTTTTTAACCCGGGGGGTGAAAACCACCTGCGGCTCGCGGATCCTGGAAAACTTTGTCCCCCCTTTTGACGCGACCGTGGTGGAAAAACTCCGGTCACAGGGGGCGGTTTTTCCCGGCAAGTTGAACATGGACGAGTTCGCCATGGGCAGTTCGAACGAGAACTCGGGTTTCGGGCCGACCCGGAATCCCTGGGACCGGGAGCGGGTCCCGGGAGGATCGAGCGGGGGATCGGCGGCGGCGGTGGCGGCGGACGAGTGCGTCGCCGCCCTGGGCACCGATACCGGCGGCTCCATTCGCCAGCCGGCTTCCCTCTGTGGGGTGGTGGGGGTCAAGCCGACCTATGGGCGGGTGAGCCGTTACGGGGTCATCGCCTTCGCCAGCTCGCTGGACCAGGTCGGCCCCCTGGCCAAGGATGTGGAGGACGCGGCGATCATGCTCCAGGCGGTGGCCGGGCACGATCCCCGGGATTCGACCTCCATCCCCCAGCCGGTTCCGGATTACCGCAAGTCTCTGCGGGCGGGGGTCAAAGGAATCCGGGTCGGGCTGGCCCGGGAATATTTTCCCCCGGGGCTGGACCTGGAGGTTAACGGGGTGGTGCAGGATTCGGTCCGGCTTCTGGAAAAGCTCGGGGCCAGGCCGGTTTCGATTTCCCTTCCCCATACCGACTACGCGGTGGCGTGCTATTACATCATCGCCCCGGCCGAGGCGAGTTCCAACCTGGCCCGTTACGACGGGGTTAAATATGGGCTCCGCTCATCCCAGGGCAAGGGCCTGATCGACACCTATTTTCAAACCCGGACCGCGGGATTCGGCCACGAGGTCAAGCGCCGGATCATGATCGGTACCTATACGCTTTCCTCCGGTTACTACGATGCCTATTACCGGAAGGCCCAGGCGGTGCGGACGCTGATCCGGAGGGATTTTGAGAACGCATTTAAAGAGTGCGATCTGATCCTGACCCCGACTTCTCCCACTCCGGCCTTCAAGCTGGGGGAAAAGACCACGGATCCATTGCAGATGTATCTTTCGGACATATTCACAATCCCCGTGAACCTGGCGGGTCTTCCGGGCCTCTCCCTCCCGGGCGGGGTGAGCCGGACCGGGCTTCCGATCGGGGTGCATTTAATCGGTCCGCCGCTCGGGGAAGAAAAAATTTTCTCGGCGGCTTATGCCCTGGAGTCGGAAATCAAGTGGGAGAGAAGAATACCGGAATTGTAAATATCTAATTTCTAATGACGAATTTCTAATCAATAAACAAATTCAAAATGTCTAATGTCAAATGTAAAATTTCAAATGTTTGGTTCGGTTACTTATTGGGAATTAGGAATTAGTCATTGGGATTTAATTAGGAATTAGAAATTAGGAATTAGTCATTAAAGAAAAAGGATTATTATGGGCATTTTAGTGGTGGGTTCGGTGGCGCTGGACACGGTGGAGACCCCGTTCGGGCGGGTGGAGGAGGTCCTGGGCGGGTCGGCCACGTATTTTTCGGTTTCGGCGAGTTTTTTCACCGACGTCAGGCTGGTCGCCGTGGTGGGAAAAGACTTTTCCGATAAATACGTCCAGATTTTACAGGGGCGCGGGATCGACCTTCAGGGACTGGAAAAGAAGCCCGGGTCCACTTTCCGCTGGACGGGGAAGTATGGATATAACCTCTCCGACGCCCAGACCCAGTTTCTGGGCCTGAATGTTTTTGCCGATTTCGAGCCCAAGATCCCGGAGGTTTACCGGGAGACTCCGTTTCTTTTCCTGGCCAATATTCAACCGGATCTTCAACTCCAGGTTTTAAAGCAGGTCCGACGCCCGGATATGGTCGCGGCCGACACGATGAATTGCTGGATCGCGGAGAAGCGGAAGGACCTGCTCGAACTGCTCAAACGCGTGGATATCCTCACGATCAACGAATCCGAGACCCGGCAACTATCCGAGGAATATAACCTGGTGAAGGCGGCCCGTCGGATCCAGGAGCTGGGGCCCAAGATCCTGGTGATCAAACAGGGTGAATACGGGGTTCTGATGTTCGAAGGGGACCAGATTTTTTCCGCCCCGGGCTATCCCCTGGAATCGGTTTACGACCCCACCGGGGCGGGGGACACCTTCGCCGGCGGGTTTATGGGGTATCTCGTGAATACCCGGAATTTCAGCTCCGAGAACCTGCGGCGGGCGATCGTCTTCGGGAGCGTGATGGCGTCCTTCAACGTCGAGGATTTCAGCCTGAACCGCCTGGTAAAGCTTACCTATCCCGAGATCGAGGAGCGCTACCGCCAATTCAAGCGCCTCTCCCATTTCGAGGGGATTTAATCCCAAATAATGCAATCGGAGGGGTGGCCAATCCTCCCGGGCCGGCCTTTTCATTTAAATAATAGGGTTGAGTAAATCGGTTACGGTTGCGCGGCTCGTTTCGGTTGCGTTTTGCGGTTACGGTTAAAAGCCGAAGGACACAGCCGATAGACGAAACGAGTAGCGCAACCGATCAACGTAGTCCGATAATTAGAAAAGATTTCGATAAAGGGAAAGAGAAATGACACCCCGAAAAGGAATTCTTTTCGTTTGTCTGGGCAACATGGCCCGGAGCCAGGTGGCGGAGGGGATCGCCCGGAAACTGGCCCCGCCCGGGATGGAGGTCTTCAGCGCCGGACTGGCCCCGACCTTCCAGGTCAACCCGATCGCGGTGGAGATAATGGCGGAAGCGGGGATTGACATATCCCGCCAATATTCCAAGACGTTGAAAGAAATCCCGATGGATCGGGTGGACCTGGTGGTAACTCTCTGTATGAATGAGGAGGGGAATTGTCCCGTGGTTCCCGGAGCAGTCAGGCAACTGCACTGGCCTCTGCCCGACCCGGGCTGGGAAAAAACGGAAGAAGAAGTAAGGGCTAAGTTCCGCGAAATCCGGGAGGAGCTTTTCCGCCGGATCACGGAATTATTTGAATAATTTCCGCGATAATCACCGCGTCGCTAACCTATTCCCCGTATTTGCGTTCGGAGAGATTTTCGGGCTGGCCGGTCCCGGCCAGGACCTCGTAAACCTTGATCCGGCGGGCCTTGCCCCGGAGGGGAATGTAGCCGATATCCCGGGTGGGAAAGAGATCCTGGACCATCCGCTGGGTTTGCTCACTGATCAGGATCTGACTGGCCGCCGCGGTGCTTTCCAGCCGGGAAGCGGTATTCACCTCGTCGCCGAGGGCGGTGTATTCCATCCGCTTGGGGTTGCCGAATGATCCCACCACGACTTCCCCCGTGTTGATCCCGACCTTGATCGCGAAGCGTTTGGAAACGGGAAGCTTGAGACAATAGCTCTGGGTTTCCTGGATGAGCTGGAGCGCGGCCCGCACCGCCGATTCCGCGTGGTTTTCCAGGGGCAGGGGGGCCCCGAAAATAGCCATGAGCCCATCGCCCAGGAACTTATTCAAGGAGCCCCGGTGATGGAAGATGGCCTCGGTGGAATAGGCAAAGAATTCGTTGAGCAGCTCGGCGATCTCCGGGGGGGAAAGCTTTTCCGAGAGGGTGGTGAAGTTCTTGATATCGGCGAAGAGAATGGTGATATTCCGGACCGTGGCCGGGATCTTGCCTTCCGAGTCGCGGGCCTGCTTCATGATCAGATCGATTACCTCCGGGGAATGGTAGTGCTCGAGATGGGAGCGGAGAAGCTTTTCTTTTTCCATTCCTTCCCGGAGCTTGAGCTTGCGAATTCCCAGGGCGACCAGGTTGGCCAGGGCGGAGAGGAGTTCCAGGTCGATTTCCCGGTAACTGCATTCCGGTTTGCGGGTGGAGAGATAGATTACCCCGAAATTTTCCTCCCCGTCCCAGAGGGGGGAGGCCAGGGCGGAGTGGATCCCGAGCTCGGGAATCGAATCCCCGCTGATCAGGCGGGGATCGGTGCGGGCGTCGGTGGAAAGCAGAACCAGGTTTTTCTCCCCGGCATACTTGAGGATGGTGGTGGAGATCTCCGGGTTCCTGGGGTTGGTTCCCAGGATCAATTTCGGAACGAGCCGATCTTTCGCCTTGGCATCGCGGAGGAAGATGCCCGCCACCTGAAAGGAAAAGGCCCGGGAGATGCAGTCCATGGCCGCCTCCAGGAGGTCTTCTTCCGAGTTGGCCTGGATAATCACCCGGCAGAGATCGCGGAGAAGGTGGAAATTTCGGAACTCCGGTTTCAAGAGCTTGGAATCGTCGGGCCTCATCTCCTCGACCCGGCGGGCGATTTCCGCCCAGTCGAGATCGGGATCGGGGGCGGATTTTTCCCCCCACGGCGGGGGCGGGGGCGCGGGCGAGGGTTTCGGCTCCGGTCCCGGCCGGGAAGGCGGTTCCTCGGGGTGGTGAAAAATCAAGATGCTATTGCCGATTTGGATTACGTCGCCGTCCCGGAGCCGGGCCGACTTAACCTTTTCCCCGTTCAGGGTGGTGCCGTTCAAGCTGTCCAGGTCAGCCAGGTGGAAGGCGTTCAACTCCCGATAAATCCGACAGTGTTTCCGGGAAACCGCGATCTCGGGAAGGCAGAGATGGTTTTCGGGAAGCCGGCCGATAATAAACTCCGCTCCCGTGATCGGGAACATCTGATAGGTATCCGAGGCTTCTTTCAGGATCAGGTAAGCCACAGGGGAAGCTTTAGGATTATCCCCAGGAGCGCGAAAACGAGGATCGCCAGGAAGAGCGCGGCCAGGGCATAGGAATTTCCCTTCAGCTCCGTCCGGAGCCGGAGCAGGATGAACGCGGCGGATCCCAGGAAGAAAGCGGCCAGGGCGGCGGCCAGGGCGACGGCCAGGCCCAGGGCCAGAATTCGGGGGCCGAGCGGGTGGTGGGAAAGCAGGCTACGCCAGAGGGAAAGGAAAATCAGGAAGACCGGGCCGGAGAACAGGCTGAAGATAAACGCGGTGTAGGCCAGGCGGGAACGCCTCCGGCCCAGAAATTTCCGGACCAGCGGACGATTGCAATGGATGCAGATTTCCCCCTGGTCCTGCTGGATTCCGCAGAAGGGGCATTCGACCTGGCGGCGGGTGGAAGGCAGGAAGGCCTGGTTCAGGTTGGCTCCCTGCAATTCGGCCCCTTCGAAGGAAACATGGGAAAGATCCGCGCCCTCAAGATCGGCCCCGGTCAGGTCGGCCCCGATCAGTTTGGCGTTCTGGAATTTGGAACGCTGGAGCTGGGCATTGATGAAGTTGGATTTTACCCCGTCGATCCCGCTGAAATCGGCCCCGATGCCCTTGATGCCCCGGAGGACGGCGGAGGCAAGCCCGGCGCCCTTGAGATTAGCCGAGTTCAGGTTGCTGTCGGAAAGATTGCCGGCCGAAAGGTCGGCATAGGCGAACTCGGCCTTGGCCAGGTTGCATTTCCGGAGATCGGCGGCCTTTAAAGAAGCGCCCCGAAAGTTGGCGAAAGCGATCTGGGACTGGGAGAGATTGGCCTCCTCCAGGTTCGCCGACTCGAAATCGGAACCGGTAAAGTCGGCCGGCGAGAAAACGTTTTTCACCAGGTTGGCCTGGAAAAAACAGGCGGTGCGGGCCAGGATGTTGCTGGTCTCGGCGGTCTCAAAATTGGCCCGGCTCAAATCGGCCCCGTTCAGGTTGACCTTTTTCAGAACGGCGCCGCGAAAGTCCACGCCGGTTAAATCCCCGTTTTTAATCAGAACCGCTTCCAGGCTGGCCCGGGTCAGCTTGGCGTTGCTCAAATTGGTTTCGGAGAGATCGGCGTTGGAAAGTTTGGCCTGGATCAGGGTGCTCTGGCTCAGGTCCGCCTGGAAAAAATTCACGTGACTGAAATTGGCCAGGCTCAGGTTGGCGCCGCTGAGGTTGGCTTCGGAAAAATCCACCTGGTCCCCGGAACAGCCCTTGAGGTTGGCGTTCCTGATCATGGCCTTGGCCAGGATGGCCCGGTCCAGCTGGCTGCCGGAGAGGTCAACCTTTTCCAGAATAGACTGAGACAGGTTAGCGCGGGTCAGGTTGGCGCCCGCGAGGATACAGGAGGTGAAATTCTGGCGGGAGAGATCCATCCCGGAAAGGTCGGCCCCGGCCAGGTTTTTCCCGACCAGTTCCTTTTTTTCGGAGAGATATTCCAGGACCTGTGAACGATTGAGGGCTTCCATGTTAATTTGCTCACGCCTGTAGGTCATTCTAGATTTAATGGTGATTAGCGTCAAATTGGGTTAGGATATCCCCAGACCTCCGAAGGCGAAGATGGTCCGCGGGCATTATCTAAAAATCACGGTTTTTGTGGCGGTGGGGCTCCTATTTCTGGCTTCGCCGGGGAAAGCGCAGGTTCTGGACACCGGCCTCGTCCGGATCAAGGTTTCCCCGAATCCCTTTCAACTGGAATTTCAGGATCAACTGGGGCGGGTATTTCTGTCCGGGGTGGTTAGGACTTTTTCCGATCCGCGCTATCAGGGAATGGCTTTTTCGCCCGCCCCGTCGATTCCGGAGGACCCCGGCTTTCTTTATCCCGGGTTTGCCTGGGAGGGTTTGCGCCGGGAGGAAAAACGGGACTGGTACGGCTGCCCGGCGGTCGGGCTGGACCAGTCCGGGGCGGATACCTGGGTGATTTCCTGTCCCCCGGCCGGCCCGGGACAGAACGGGGTCGAAATCCAGATCCGGGTGGTGGATCTCAATATCATCCGGGTGGAAATCACGCCGGGACCGAGTCCGCCCATTGACCGGGTCAGTCTGGCCTTCAATTCGAATGACGACGACCATTTTTTCGGGTTCGGGGAAAGGTTCAACGGGGTCGACCAGAAGGGCCGGACGGTTTATTGCTGGAGCGAGGAAGGGCCGGTGGGACTGGGAGAAAGCCGGGATGTTCCCCCTTTCCCGGACGGTTCGCTGGCCACTTACTGGCCGGTTCCGTTTTTCCTCAGCAACCGCGGTTACGGCCTGCTCGTGGATACCGGGTACCGGACCAATTTTGAACTGACTTCGGTTTACCCGGATGCTTTCCGGGTGGAAACCGAGGGGCCGGGTTTGAGATTTTACCTTTTTTACGGTCCGGACCCGGGGAAGATCATTTCCAATTACACCCTGATGGCGGGCGGAAAACCGCCGCTTCCCCCCCGCTGGGTTTTTGCTCCCTGGAACGACGCGATTGGGGGGGAAGCGGCGGTCCGGAAACGAGCCGAGACGATCCGGGCTAACCGGATCCCCTCCAGCGTGATCTGGACCGAGGATTGGGCTTCCCCGCAGGGAAGTTATGCGGTCAACCAGGATTTGTATCCCAACCTTCAGCAATTGGTTACCGATCTTCACCATGACGGTTTTCGCTTCCTGACCTATTACTGGCCTTACCTGATCGAGGGAACCCCGGAATTTGCCGAGGGGATTCAACAAAAGCTGGTGGCGGGGCGTCCGGACGGGGAGCCTTTTGTTTTTCCGGTGATGTTCCGCCGGGTGGCCCAGGTCGATTTTACCAATCCCTTCGCCACGGGCTGGTATCAGTCCCTGCTCAAGCGGGGGACCGACTTGGGCTTTGACGGTTGGATGTTTGACTTCGGCGAGTATACCCCGGTTACCGCCAGCTTCTTTGACGGCCGGAGCGGCCGGGAACTTCATAATCGCTACCCGTTTTTTGCCCAGAGCGCGGTCCGCTCGGTTTTAGCGAAAGAGCGCCCGGATGGCGATTTTGCCTTTTTCTGCCGATCAGGATATCTGGGATCCCAGGGGCTGGTGGATATTGCCCGGCCGGGTGATCAAAACACTTCATGGGAAATCGCGGACGGGCTTCCCTCGGTCATTCCCGCCGGCCTTTCCCTGGGGTTTTCCGGGGTCGCCCTGTTTGGCCCGGATATCGGCGGGTCCCATTCCGTTTTTTCCGCCAACACCGACCGCGAGCTTTTTTACCGCTGGGTTCAGTTGGGGGCGCTTTCGCCGATTATGAGGACCCACCACGGCTGGCCGGGAGGGAACTGGTCCTTTGATACCGACCAGGAGACCCTGGAGTTTTACCGGCGATACGCGCAATTGCATACGCGGCTTTTTCCCTATCTTTACGCCTATGCCGCCCGGGCGCACGAAACGGGATTGCCGGTCATGCGGCATCTTTTCCTCCAGTATCCGAATGACCCGGAGGTTTTCGGTTTAAATTACGAGTATCTTCTGGGGGAGGAGATCCTGGTCGCCCCGGTGATTTTCGCCGGAGCCCGGGAGCGGGAGTTATACCTTCCTTACGGCACCTGGTTCGATTTCTGGACCGATCAAAGCTATACCGGCCCCGGCTGGATCACGGTGCCGGCTCCCTTAGACCGGATTCCCCTGTTTGTCCGTTCCGGGACACTGCTTCCCCTGCTCAATTCCGAAATTGAAACCCTGTCCCCGGTAGAAGAGCCCTGGGTCAGGGGGTATAGCGAAGGAGAACTTTTTGTCCAGGTTTATCTTCCGGAGAACACCAATCCTTTGGGCGAAGCTATATTCGAGCTCGGGGATGGAACCAAGATTTCCCTGAATGGCCAGAGGGGAGGTTGGAAGATCCTGCCGGCTACTTTGAAGAGCAGCCGCCGCCAGGAAATTATTCCCCCCCAGAGATCTTTCGGGGATTTTGTGAATTCGGATCTGGCCTGGTATTACGATCGGGAAACACAGAGATTGAGAATCAGGATTCAAACCGATAAGGACTTGCTGAAGACCGGCCCGATCGGGGAGGACCAGACCGGGCTGGTTATCTCCATTTCCGGGGAAGTCCAAAGGTTGTATGAGTTTTCTATTCTCTACCCTCTTCCCCAGTCGGAAGGGTGCACGGTTCTGGAACCGGACCAGCCGGGATCGATATTAGCATTGGTAATAGTTATGATTTTTTATTTGTTTTTCAGTTGGTTACGCCCGCGGAAAAAACGAAGAAACCAGATTTGAAATTGATGGATAGTTTTTAAAGTTTCAATTAGCTTCAGGTTTGGGATCGGTTTTGCCCGATCCGCATGACCATTTAATCCCCCAAATGACCGTTCGCTGAAAATATCGGCCTGTTTTTGTGGTTATTGTGCCCACATTGCATTGAGAGGGATATAATTTCAACGGTTAAACGAGCATTAGTATAGAAAATAAGTAAGGGCTATTACGTTCAAAAAATTGCTTTCCCCAGGGAAAGGAATGGAAAAAAATGAGCAAAATAGCGTTAATTTTCAACCCTAATGCCAGGAAGGGCCGGGGAGGGAAAAAATTCCTTTCCGAGGTCAAATCGGTGATGGATGGGCAGGGGGAAATAATCGTCACCGAAAGCGTCAAGGACATTCCCAAGG
Organism: Pseudomonadota bacterium; assembly: GCA_026388655.1. Lineage (GTDB taxonomy): Bacteria > Desulfobacterota > JAPLJL01 > JAPLJL01 > JAPLJL01 > JAPLJL01. The sequence continues at coordinate 9,032 of JAPLJI010000182.1, read as the reverse complement.
CCATCTCCCGTTTGAAGAATGTTGATTTTGACGTCTTGGGACTTTATGGCGGGGACGGAACGGCTTTTCATACCCTGACCAGTTATATAAATCAGGATGGATATCATCCCATTCCGAAGGTGCTTCTGTTGCGGGGCGGGACGATGAACGTGGTTCTCGCCTATTTTAAAAATGGGACCGGTCCGGCCGAGATGTTCAAGATTCTCCTGGAAAAAGCCCGGAAAGGCGAGCCCTTCGAAACCGTCCCGGTGAATCTCCTCCGGGTCAACGATTATTACGGTTTTACCGTCGGACTCGCCATGCCGGCCAAACTGGTGTCCGCCTACCAGGAGGGCGGCGACATCGGGATCAACAAGTCCTTCCGGATCACGGCGCGCCTGATCGCTTCCTCCATCGTGGAAGGGGAGTATTCCCGCCGGCTTTTCGCCCCCGTTCCGGCCCGGCTCTGGGTGGAAGGGAAAGAGGCGCCTTTGAAAAGTTTTTCCGCGATCCTGGCCTCCACCATCAATAATGTCGGGTTCGGATTCCATCCTTTTTACCGGGCGGAGGAAAAGCCGGGCTGTTTCCATCTTCTCGCCACGGATGAAAAACCGGGGCGGATTGTCCGGAACATCCGGAGCCTCCGGAAGGCGGAAGCGGTCAAGAATCTGAGCCTATTGGATGAGGTGGCGAGCTGCGTCCGGGTTGAACTTCCGGAGCCGGGCAAGGTGATGATGGAGGGAGAATTTTTTGAGGCCCGGGAGGTTGAGATCCGGACGGGTCCGCGGATCAACCTGGTTGTCGGTTAACCCATCTTTCCAAATCTCCCCTTACCCCGCTTTTGCCAAAGCCCCGCCATGGCGGGGTTGGAAAAAAGGGGACGAGGGTGGTATTTTTATTCTTTTTAGGAAAACCGAAAAATTTGACCGGGGTATTACTACCAACCATCGAGATATGCTAATATTATGTCCTTAGGTAATTTATTTTGTCCTATTAATTCAGGAGGTGACATGCGGAAGTACGAAACTTTTTACATCAGCGACGCTCAGCCCGACTTGGTCGAGAAGATTAATTCCCGGGTCAAGGAAGTCGTGGAGCAGAATCAGGGCGTATTCCTGAAGGTGGAAAATTGGGGAGCCCGGCAGCTGGCTTACCACATCAAGAGGAAGCAGCAGGGGAATTATATCCGCCTGGAATACGAACTCGCGCCCACCCAGGTGGGAGAAATCAACCGGGCGCTCCGGTTCCAGGAAGGGGTGATCAGATTCCGGACCCACCAAGTCAGGAGCGAGAGCGTTTTTGCCCCGTATGAACCGTCTGAACCGTTCGCCCGGGAGAACAAGCCTCACCAGGCGGAAGGCGTGCCTCCGGAGGTCCTGGCCCCGGTCCGGGAACCCGAGGAACCAAGGGGGGAGGATTCCGAGAAGATGGGGAAGCGGGAAGACAAATAATATTCTCCGGGGGGGAAACGATTCCGCGAAAGGAGAGGGGGAATGGGAAGCTACAGTTATAGCAAGGTAATCCTGCTCGGGAACCTGACCCGGGACCCGGAGCTTCGTTATACCCCCAGCGGCACCGCGGTGGCTTCTTTCTCCCTCGCGATTAACCATCGCTATCGGGCTTCGGGGGGAGGAGAAGACCCCGCCCCTCATGGCGAGGGGGACAAATCCAAAGATTACAAGGAAGAGGTCAGCTTTATCGATATAGTGGTTTTCGGAAAACAGGGAGAAAACTGCGCGGAATATCTAAACAAGGGCCGGTTGGCCCTGGTCGAGGGCCGGATCCGGCAAAGGCGTTGGGAAAGCCAGGACGGGCAGAAGCGCAATAAAATTGAAGTGGTGGCCAACACCGTCCGCTTCCTGCCTTCGGGAGGAGAGTCCCGGGGCTACAGCAAGGATTCTTCGGAAGAGCCGCCCGGGGATGATCACGCCAAAGGGCCGGAAGAAGACATTCCCTTCTAAAAGGCAAGTTCCAATTACCAAGCTCCAATTACCAAACGAAAAAAAATTGAGTCAATCGGTTGCGGTTGCGCGACTCGTTTCGGTTGGGTCATACGGTTACGGTTCGAATAAAAACAAAATATGAGAATTTATTATTTCGGACCGGAGGGAAGTTTCAGCGAGGAAGCGGCCCTCCAGCGCTTTGGCCGGCGGGGCGAGTATTTCCCCATCCGGGAAACTTTCGGGGTTTTCCGGGCGGTGACAAAGGATCCCCAGGCCATCGGGGTGGTCCCGATCGAGAATTCCGCCCGGGGCGCGGTTTACGAAGTAGTGGACCAGGTGATGCGGGAGGATTTCAGCCGGAGCGGGCTCTCCATCCTGGAGGAATTATCTCTTCCCATCGTCCTATCCCTCCTGGTTAACCCCAAGGTCTTGGGAACCCAGGGAAAAGGGGCGGGGACCAGGGCCTTTCCGCGTTTTGCCGAGGCCAGCCGGAAGATCAAGCGGGTTTATTCCAACCCCATTCCGTTGTCTTTTTGCCGCGATTGGGTCCAGGACAATATTCCGGGTGCCAAACTTACGGAGAAGGTCAGCACGTCGGAGGCAGCCCGGGCGGCTTCCGCGGATGCCCAGGGTGCGGCCATCGCCAACCTCCGGGCGGCGCGGATCTACAGCTTGAAGGTGCTCCTCCCCCAGATTGAAAACCTGGGCACGAACATCACCAACTTTTTCGTGATCGGGAGAAATCCCTCGCGGCCCAAACCGCAAATGGTCGGGGAATATAATTTCTTCGTTGAGGTTGAAGGCCACCGGAAGAACCCCAAGATCAAGGAAGCCCTCCAAAAACTTTTACGCCACACCCTGACCCTGACCGTGGTCGGGTCGTATCCATTAATCAAACTCAAATAAAATCGGTAAAAAAGTCCTAAGTCCTCAGTCCTTCGGTTTTGCTTCCCTCGATAAAACTGGCGACCAGCAGGAGAAATCCCGCGTCCAAGGTCAATATAAAGAAGTCCTCAGCCACCTGGCCCATGTCTCATATCGGTAGAATGAAAAAAATCGAAATACTGACTGAAAACTGATGACCGGAAACTAAGGACTGATTTTCGAAGACTTAGGACTGGAGACCTAGGACTGGTGACTGGATTTCGGGCGAGAAGTGCCGAGTTCCTGGCCGGAAAGCGCGGACACGGTTTTTCGGGCGCTTTCCAGAACCTCCGCCAGCCGGGAGCCGTCTTCCGGGACCATGAACGGCTTGCCCACGGTCAGAATCGCTTGCGTGGGGCGGGGGAGCATGGCGCCCTTGGGAAGAATATCCCGCGTTCCCCGGAGTCCCACCGGAATGATCGGGACGCGGGTCTCCTGGGCCAGGAGAAACGCCCCCGGCTTGAAGGGATAAATTTTTCCGTCCGGGCTCCGGGTCGCTTCGGCGAAAAAGTGAACGGAAGTGCCCCTGTGCAGAACCTTTTCAGTTTGGTCCAGGATTTTCCGGATATCGCCCTTCCGGCCGCGGGAAACTTTGATATGCCCGGCGAGTGCCAGCGCCCAGCCGAAAAAGGGAATCTGGAAAAGCTCGCGCTTGGCCAGGAAACGGTAGGAGGGGGGCAGCTTGGCCAGGAGGACCAGGGTGTCGAAGTGGCTCACGTGGTTGGAGACGAAAATGTATTTCTTGTAGGGATGAACGTTCTCCATCCCGAAGGTCTGTACCTTCACCCCGGCGGAGAGGAGCAGGGCATTGGCCCAGAACTTGCCGATGTGTCCTCCGGGGGTCCAGGCCAGGCCGAAAATCCGGAGGAAGGCGAGGATGACGGTAAAGGCCGGGGTGAGCAGCAAGAGGGTGAGAAAGAAAAGCGAATATCTAATGTATCTCATGGCAATGACTAATTACCAATCAAATTCCAATGACCAAGCACCAATTACCAAATAATGACCAATAACCAAATCTCAATTACCAAACAAATTCCAATGATCAAATTCCACAATTGAAACTCGAAACTCGAAACTCGAAACCCGAAACCAGAAACTAAAGATGAAATTCGTCTTAAGAAATTAGAAATTTATTGATTAAGCTTCCGGACTGTCGACGGGCTGTGACTGGTCCTGGGTGGCGGGGGCGGAGCGGACCTTGCGTTTTTTAACCAGCCCCCATTTTTTCCTTTTTTCCCAAAGGGTTTTGGGGTTAATCCCCAGCATCCGCGCGATTTCGGTATCCGGGTAATCCTTTTCAAAGGTCTGGATGAAAACCTTGGTGTATTCGTCGAGGGAAAGGGCGTGGCCCAGCGAGTCCCGGATGAACCGGCGCTTTCTTTCGGAGATCCGCTGCTCCAGGAAGAGAGGGAGATCCTCTTCCTCCAGGAATATTTTTCGTTCATCCAGGAGAAGCAGGCTTTGTTCCAGGGCATTTTCGATTTCACGCACGTTGCCCGGCCAGGGGAAGTTTTTCAGCATGACCATGGCGTTGGGACTGATTTCCCGGAAGGTCCGGTTGTTCTGCTGGCAGAGGTTGCGCCAGATGTGGTGAACCAGGGGCTCGATGTCATCGGGGCGTTCCCGGAGCGGGGGGATATGGATGTTGAAAACGTTCAGGCGGTAGTAAAGCTCCTCCCGGAATCTTCCGGCCGCCACCTCTTCTTCCAGGTTTTTATTGGTGGCGACGATTATTCTTAAATCCAGCTTGATGGACTCGTTTCCTCCCAGGGGCCGGATTTCCTCTTCCTGGATGGCCCGGAGGATCTTGGGCTGGAGCTGGAGAGGAAGCTCGCCGATTTCGTCCAGGAAAAGGGTGCCCCCGTTCGATTCCTCGAAAAGACCGCGGCGGTTGCCGGTCGCGCCGGTGAAAGCGCCCTTGCGGTAGCCGAACATTTCGCTTTCCAGCAGGTTTTCCGGGATGGCCCCGCAGTTAACCACTACCAGGGGCTTGGAGGCCCGGCGGCTGTTGTAGTGAATGGCCTTGGCCACCAGCTCTTTCCCGGTTCCGCTTTCCCCGGTAATCAGAACGGTGCTTTTGGTCAGGGAAACCTTTTTAATCAAGGAAATGATTTCCTGGATCGGCCGGCTTTTCCCGATGATTCGGGAAAAATCATAACGGAGACCGATTTCCTCCTTGAGCAGCCGGTTTTCGTAAAGCAGCTTGGTCCTTTCCGAGGCCCGCTGGACGGCGTTTTCCAGTTCCCCGGGTTGAAAAGGACGGGCGAGATAATCATAGGCCCCCAGGCGCCGGGCCTGCAGGGCCGAGTCGAGCGTGCCTTCGGAAGTAATGAGGATAAAGGCAATATCGGGATTTGCCTTCAGGGATTCCTGGAGAATGTTCAGCCCGGCGGTATCGGGCAGATTTAAATCGCAGAGAACGATCTGGGCCTCTTCGTCGAGAATAAGCTGGAGACCTTCCTTACCGCTCCCGGCGTTCATGGGCTTATGTCCCAGGCCGGCCACGGTTTTGGCGATCTGGTCCCGGGATTCCGAATCGGGATTAATAATAATGATCGAATTTTCCGGCAAGGCTCAAACCCGGATGGTCAACCCGGCCTCCTGGTAGATTTCATTCCGATGCGGGTTATTTAATCCCCGGCCCCTTGTCTTCGTACAGGACGGGCATCTGGTCCGGGCCCTTGGCCGGGGTGTTGACCTTGGGCTCGGGCAGCGCCGGCTGATTGGAATTTATCTTTTGCAGAATCTCCTGCACCCGGGCTTTTTCCGCGGCATCCTTGGAATAAATGATATATTTCTCAAAATTCTCCGTCGCTTCCTGTTTCATGCCCCGGTTATAAAGAATCAAGCCCAGATTGTAATAAGGAGGGGCGAAGGTGGAATCAGACCGGATGGCTTCCCGGTAATAAGCCATTTCCTCGTCTGAATTGTTGTTTAGCCGGACTCCCTTGTTGTACCACTCGGAAGCGGTCAGGGCAGCCTTTTTCTCCTGCATCAGCTCTTTGGTGGCGGCGTCTTCCTGGGCCCGGGAAACCGTCTTGGGCGTACCCGGGGCGGGGGCGGCCGTGACCGCCACCGGTACCGCCGGCGGGGCCGCCGGAGTCCCGGTCGTGGTTTGCTGGGCGAGTAATTGCCGGGTAGCGTCGTTCTCGGCCTGCTTAAAGGAAGCGGGGTTTTTTTTCTGTTGCTTGCCGATCAGGTTGCGGGTGGCTTCGTTTTCCGTATTTTTTTTGGCCTGGGCCGTGGGCTTGGGAAGCGGGGGCGGCGGGGGAAGTGGAGGAGGGGGGGCAAGCGTGGGAGCGGGGACAACCGCGGCGGGCGGGTTCGGGGCTGGAGCCGGAGTCTTGGGAGCATTATCCTTCGAGCTGATGACTTTCTTCATGGAGTTGGAAACCGCTTCCACCAGGGAGTCCTGAAGGGCGAATACGTTATCCGCCTTGCCGGTGACCTTCTGCGATTCCACGATTACCCCGCTGGCAACGTCGGTTACATGGACATCGATTTTAAGGTCGGAACCGAATTGCTGGAAGTTGCCGATGATGATGTATTCGGACCCGAGTTTTTGCCCGACTTTCTGGGCGTTGGAGGCGTTAACCCCGGAACCGACCGGCAGCCCCAGTTCGCTTAAAGCCCTTTTAATTTCTTCGGCTTCCAGAATTTTCAGGTTGGGATTTTTCGCCAAATCCAGGGAGATAGCCTTGGGCATTCCCTCGGAAATCCAGGCCATGTCCTTGATGCCGGTGATATTTTCAAAGGGGATGCATCCCACCCGAACCGGATTGGCGGCAGAAACCCTGGTTATGCCTAAAACCAGTAACATGGTCAAGATCACTAATAGTAGACTTTTTAACTGGTTATACAACTTTTTCCCCTCCATTTATCTTATTAATTACAGCATAAATATTCTAGGTAAAATGTAAGAGATAGTCAAATAATGGTGTTTTTTTGTAATGAATTTTAACCGGGGAAGAATTTTTCAAAAAAAGCCCGGGATTTTTTGACCACCGGGTCAAATCTTTCCATGGTTCGGGGTTGACCCCGATCCGGATCGGCAAGCTCAAAGGTGAAAAGAACCGGGCGGGATGGATTCACGGTTTTTTCTTCAAGGGGGAAAGGAGTGCCCAGTTTTTTTGTGACTTTATCCCAGGAGATTTTTCCCTGCCCGGGCAGATTATGCTCATCGATTTTTCCGGAATTGTCGGAAACGTGAAGATTGGCCAGCCGGGAGCCTCCCTTCTCGATCGCCTCCACCGGGTTCATTCCCGGCTCCAGATTGGCGTGGCCTAAATCCAGACAGAAGCCCAGGGTTTCCGGATCGAATTCCCGGACAATCTTGAGGACAGAGGAAACCCCGGCATATGACTCCGGACTGTTTTCCAGGGCCAACTTTACTCCGTAATCCCGCGAGATCTCGGTTAACTTTTCGATGCTTCCGACCAGATTTTTTTCGTCCCGACTTATCTTCTTCCCGGAAAAGCCGCAATGGAGGACCAGGACCCGGTGCCCAAAAATTTCCGCGGCCTTGATGGCTTTGATAACCATGTCCAGGGCTTCCCGGCGCCTGCCCGCGTCGGGATCGGAGAGGGAAAGCCAGTTACCGTTAAAGGCGTCCCAGATCGAGCGGTAAAAAGGCGCGTGCATGCTCCGAACCTTGAGACCGTGATCGTTAATAATCCGGGAGATGTTTTTCAGTTTTTCCGGGTCGTCCAGGGAAAGGTGGGGGGCCATTCCCCAGAGCTCGATGTTTTCAAACCCGCCGGTGCGAATCAGGCGGAGGATTTCCTCGTTCAATTCATAAAAGACGAAAAGGTGGGTGGATAAGCTCGGAATCATGGAAGGAGGTTAAATAAAACCCGGGGAAGGGGCAAGGGGCAAGGAGCAGAGCGCAAAGCAAAAAGACCAACGGTCCAACAGACCAACAGGGGGCCGGGCATCCTGCCCGGCAGGAACAGAGAGCAGGGAGCAAAGAGCGACGGGTCAAAGGAAGGGTATCGAGGTATGAGGAAACCAGGCTGTGGATATCAGAACATCAGGTTAACAGTTGACTAAATTTGAGACTCTTAACTCGAAACCAGTTTTCAGAGTTGGGAGGAAATATCCGTAATGATACAATAACCCCGTGCTCGATATTTTAATTTCCGGGGCGACGATAATTGACGGAACGGGCCGGGAGCCTTTCTCGGGCGAAATCGGCGTTCGGGACGACCGGATCGCGGAGGTGGGAAAATCCCTCGGGCGGGCCTGGAAAACGATCAAGGCCAGGGGCAAGGTGGTCGCCCCCGGTTTTATCGATATCCATTCCCATTCCGATTATCATCTCCTGGTCAATCCCCGGGCCGAGAGCAAGATCCGGCAGGGGGTGACGATGGAAGTCGGGGGAAACTGCGGATACTCGGCCGCTCCCTTGAATGACGAGGTGGCCAGGGAAAGGCTGAAAAGCTTTCCCTCCTCCTTCGGATTGAAACATCCCTGGCGCAAAGTTTCTGAATATTTTAATTGCCTTGAAGACCTGGGAATCTCGATAAATTTCGCCCTGCTCAGCGGGCACAATACCATCAGGGCCTCGGTGATGGGCGGGGATCCGGGAACCCCCGACTCCCGGGAACTCCGAAAAATACTGGCACTGACGGAGGAGGCCTTGGAGGCGGGGGCCATCGGGCTTTCCACCGGGCTGGCTTACGCGCCGGCCTGTTTTTCCGGGAAGCGCGAGTTGATGGAGTTGGGAAGATTGGCCCGGGAATGGGGCGTGATTTTTTCCTCCCATATCCGGAGCGAAGGGAAAGGATTGCTGAAAGCCCTGGATGAATTCCTGGCGGTAGGGAAGGAAACCGGGGCCTCTCTGGAGATTTCTCATCTCAAGACGATGTGGGAAGAAAACTGGGGAAAACTCGGCGCCGCTTTCAGTAAGATCGAGGATTGCATCCGGAAAGATTACCCGATCTCGGCGGACCGCTATCCTTACACCGCCGCGAATACCGGGCTGTCCTCCATCCTTCCCCAGTGGGCCCTGGCCGGGGATTCCCGCGAGATCCAGGCCCGGCTTTCTTCCCCCCGAACTTTTCGCCGTCTGCTTGAGGAGGTTGATGCCTCCCATGATGAAAAATACTGGCGGGGGGTGATCGTTTCACAGGTCCAGAGGAGGGTAAATCAGAAATGGGAGGGGAAAAGCGTCTGGACGGCCTGCCG
>JAPLJI010000125.1 GCA_026388655.1 Pseudomonadota bacterium | reverse complement strand
AAGGAGATTGGCATGGAAGAATACAAGCTTTATATCAACGGTAAATGGCAGGAATCAAAATCCGGCAAAAGTTACTTTTCCACCAGTCCCAGTACCCAGGAAAAAATCGCACGCCTCCCCCTGGCCGACCGCTCCGACCTGGACGATGCCATCACCGCCGCCCGGGCGGCCTTTGATCAGGGGGAATGGCCGGGCATGAAAGCCGCGCGGCGGGCGGACTTCTTATTGAAAATTGCCCAGAAAATCCAGGAACGGGCCCAGGAAATCGCCGAGATCGAGGCCCGGGACGCGGGCGCGGTGATCCGCAAGGCCCTGGCCGATGTCAACCTGGGGGCCCACACCTTCCGGTTCTACGCCAAGCTGGCCGACCGCTCGCCCTTTGAGCCTCTGCCCTCCGAGGGAAGTCTTTACATCAGTTCCAATTTCGTGCTCCGGGAACCGGTCGGGGTTTGCGGACAGATCATCCCCTGGAATTTTCCCTTCCTGATGGCCGTCTGGAAAATCGCCCCGGCGATCGCGATGGGAAATACCGTGGTTTTGAAACCTTCCTCCGAAACCCCGCTTTCCGCCTTGAAACTGGCCCAGATCATTGATGAAGCCGAGGTTCCCCCCGGGGTAGTGAACGTCGTCCCCTGTCCCGGGAGCGTGGCCGAGCATCTCGCCACCGACCCCCGCGTCGACAAGATCGCCTTTACCGGATCGACCGAAATCGGAAAAAGGATCATGGAAAAAGCCGCCGCGACCGTCAAGAAGGTGACCTTGGAACTCGGGGGGAAATCCCCCGTGGTCGTCCTGGACGACGTCGAAATCGAAGAGGCCCTGGATGGAATTCTTTTCGGCGTGTTTTATCACCAGGGGCAGATCTGTATCGCCGGAACCCGCCTGCTTCTCCCGGAAACTCTCCACGACCAGTTTGTGGAAAAACTGGTCGCCCGGGCCCGGCAGATCCGGCTGGGTGATCCTCTCGATCAACGCTCGGGTATGGGCCCCCTGATTTCCGAAGCGCAGGTGAAAAAAGTGGAGGAGTATGTTCAATCCGGGCTGAAGGAAGGCGCCCGCCTGATCCTGGGAGGCCGGCGTCCCTCCGGCGAGGAATACGCCCGGGGTTTTTACTTTGAGCCCACGATTTTTACCGAAGTAAAAAACTCGATGAAAATCGCCCAGGAAGAAATATTCGGCCCGGTGCTCTCAATCATCCGTTACCGCGACGAAAAGGAAGCGGTCCAGATCGCCAACGACGTGGTTTACGGTCTGGCCGGGTCGGTCTGGTCCGTCAATATCCCCCGGGCGATCGAGATCGCTAAAAAAATCCGCGCGGGAACTATCTGGATCAATGACCATCACCTCCTGAATTACAACGCTCCTTTCGGGGGCTTTAAGCAAAGCGGAATCGGACGGGAAATGGGGCTGTACGGGCTCAACGAATACACCGAGCCCAAACATATTCATATCGATCTGGTCCGGAAGCGAAAAAGAAAAGTCTGGTACAACGTTCTTCTCCCGGACAAATAAACCCGAATCCTCATTTATTTGTAGTTCGCCGATTCATCGGCGGTTTTGAAAAAGCCCGATAAATCGGGCAACTACAACCAGGCAAATAAATCCGGCCGGGAAGGCGATTCTCTCACCCTCCCGGCCGTTTTTAATTTCCAGATGTACCGTTGCCGCGGAAATAATTATGCCGCGAACTCCCCTTTCCGTCTCGCCGCCTGATAATGGGTTCCGCATAAGCCCCTGGCCTTAATGGGTTTGAAGCAGCCATGGGATTTACAGGTCTTCCCGCCCGATGCCCGCAGATTCCGGCGGCCCCGGTCGATCCGGTCCCTGACCTTGGTGGCCACTTCCCGGCCCCGGCTGATGGCTCGCTTCGCGGCCGGATACTGGGACAGGCGCCCTTCCAGCTGATTTAACCTCTCCTGCAGATAAATAATTTCTTTTCTTTCCGGCAGTTTGAGGGATTGAATGGTTCGATCCACCTGCCCCTCGACCAGGTCCACCAGCTGGTTCAAAGCCTTTTCCAGCCGGGTCACCCTTTTCTGTTTCAGTCCACCAATAGCCATTACCCAACCTCCTTTCTTCCCCAGAAGTCTTGGCTGTGCAACTAATATGCTACGATTTTTAAGTGAATGCAAGGAGAACCTTTAATGCATTTTCACCACGTTGACAATCCCCGGCTGTAATATTAATTTATTTTCATCATCCCTTATATTAACCAGGAGCAAAGGAGGTGGACATGGGCCTTTTAGACGGAAAGGTAGCGATTATTACCGGTTCAGGCGGAGGAATCGGCCGCCAGCATGCCCTTGCTTTTGTTAAGGAAGGCGCCAAGGTCGTGATCAACGACGTGGGGGGCGACCGTGCCGGAACCGGGACCAACGCCCGGGCCGCCGACCAGGTGGTCCAGGAAATCAAGGCTCGGGGCGGCCAGGCGGCCGCGAATTTTGATTCGGTTTCAACCACCGCCGGGGCGGAAGGTATTGTCAACACCGCGGTCAAAGCCTTCGGTCGCCTGGACATTCTGGTCAACAACGCCGGGATCCTCCGGGATAAAACCCTCCTAAAAATGGAAGACGAGCTCTGGGATTCGGTTATCGCCGTGCACCTCCGGGGTACCTTTGCCTGTACCAAGGCCGCCGCCAATGTGATGAAAGAACAGGGAACCGGGGGAAGAATCATCAACACCACTTCGGTGGCCGGGCTGATCGGAAATTTCGGACAGGCCAACTACGGGGCCGCCAAGGCCGGCATCTATGGGTTTACCCGGGTCGCGGCTCTAGAACTAATTAAGTACGGGATTACCGTTAACGCCATCGCCCCGCTCGCCATTACCAGGATGACCGAAGACCTCCCCTGGGCCAAGGCCGAAGGGGTCAAGGAACAGCTCGATCCTAAACACATTTCTCCGATCGTGGTTTACCTTGCCTCCGATTTGGCCAAAGATATCAACGGAAAGATTATCGGGGTGCAGGGCCGGATGCTCAACGCTTTCGTGATGAAAACCACCAGCGGCGTAACCCGGGAAACCGGGGAATGGACTCCCCAGGAAATCGCGCAGAATATTGAAAAGATTTTCGGAGAGTAAGAGGGAGAACCTATTCGTTCCGGGCGTAATCGCCCAGTTTCAATACTTTTTCGGATTCGCTGTAGGGATCGCTTTCCCCGCGGGTGATCCTGGCCACGATCTCTTCCAGACAACCATTGCGGCGGAGGCTGACGATCAGTTTGTTGACGGCCTGGCCCTGGAGAATCCTTAAAAAATCTTCCTCCCGCCGTTTATGCTCGAACCCGGGTTGAGCTTTCTGCCGGTTCCAGAATTCCCGGTGCTGGTCCACCGCCTTGATCAAATCGGGAATGCCGGTTCCATCGGTACCCACGGTCAGGCAGATCGGAGGATGCCAGCCTTTGCGATCGAATCCCCCCATCTCTAAAAGCCTCCGGAGTCCCTGCACCGTTACCTGGGCCCCTTCCCGATCGGCCTTGTTGACCACCAGGACATCCGCGATTTCCAGGATCCCGGCCTTGAGATTCTGGATTTCATCCCCCATCCCCGGGGTCAAAACCACCACCGTGGTCTGGGCGGCCCCGGCGATCTCAACCTCATCCTGTCCCACCCCCACGGTTTCCACCAGGATCACCTCCGAACCGAAGGCGTCCAGAACCTTGATAATTTCATAGGCGGAACTGGAAAGCCCGCCCAAATGACCCCGGGTCGCCATGCTCCGGATAAAAACCCCGGGATCGTTAAAATGGTTCTGCATCCGGATCCGGTCTCCCAGGACCGCCCCGCCGCTGAAAGGACTGGTCGGGTCCACCGCGATTACTCCCACCTTTTTTCCCCGGGCGCGGAAATTTTCGATCATCCGGCTCACCAGGGTGCTTTTCCCCACCCCCGGGGCTCCGGTTACCCCGATCACCTCGGCCTTCCCGGTCTGGGGGTAGAGGACTTTCAATTCGGCGATGGCCCCATCAATTCCATCATCAAGATCCCGGATCAACCGGGCCGTGGCCAGGACATCACCGCGCAGAACCTTATCGGCCAAATCCGACATTTCGGAAATATTTTTCGAGAGCTATCTTCAACTCCCGAAAATAATCACGGGAATAATCAATGAACCGACTTGATGTTGCCGCGGACAAAAGAAATAATCTCTTCCGTGGAGGTTCCGGGGGTGAAGACCGCCATAACCCCTTTATTCCTCAGGAAGGTCATATCCTCTTCCGGGATAATCCCGCCGCCGAAGACGGTCACCGAGCTCGCGCCTTTCTGCTTCAAGGCTTCGATCACGGCCGGGAAAAGGGTGTTGTGAGCACCCGAAAGGACCGAAAGGCCTACGGCGTCCACCCCTTCCTGAACCGCCGCGTTGGCGATCATTTCGGGGGTCTGGTGGAGACCGGTGTAAATCACCTCGAATCCCGCGTCCCGGAGGGCCCGGGCCACTACCTTCACCCCGCGATCGTGTCCATCCAGTCCCGGCTTCGCCATTAGAATACGGATTTTTCTCTCTGCCATCTTTGTCCTCCCTTTATTAATTTATCTTGTTTTTTACCTTTCCCCTTTTACCCTTTGACTTCGCTCAAGGCAAGCTTCTCACCTTCCTTATATCTCTATACCGTTCCGGGATTTTATTCCCCGGCGGTAGTAATGTTTTATTTCCTTCATCTCCGTAACTAGGTCGGCGGCCTGGATCAGTTCCGGGGAAGCCCCCCTTCCAGTCAGGACCAATTCCACCTTCTCTGGCTTGGTCTGGAGAATTTTAAGAACCTGATCGAACGGAATCAAGCCGAAATCCAGGGCACAGTTAACTTCATCCAAAATCACGATATCATACTCGCCGCCCGACACTACCTCCCGGGCCAGAGCCAGAGCCGCCTGAGCTAACTTGATGTCCTCCTGGTCCGGATTATCCCGGTTGACAAAGGTTTCCCTTCCCATTTGGCGGATAATTAAATTCGGCTCTAGACATTTGGCCGCCCACAATTCCCCGTATTCGATATTCCCTTTCATAAATTGGATAACATATACTTTCAACCCATGTCCAATCGCGCGTAGGGCCAAGCCCAAAGCCGCGGTGGTTTTACCTTTACCTTCCCCGGTATAAACCTGAACAAAACCTTTTTCCAAGCCTGGATTTTTCATTTTCTTATCCTATCGTGGAGCCCCACATCAACAAAAGTGGTACCTCCTCAAAACTTCCGACGGGCGGAACCCACCGAAGCTTACCCTCCTACGCTAAAGCTACGGAGGGTTACCCGCCTAAAAATCATTCATCCACGGGTAAATCCATGACCCTTTGCGAAGGCGGGTAACCCAAAGTGCCAATCATTATAGCAGAACCCCGATTTGACATTAAACACCCCGGGTTCTGCTTCGAAACCTCAAAAGAAAAAACCCGGGCTTGACCCCGGCGCCCTTTTCGGTATAATACTGGACATCATTAATTCAATCCCAACGCGCCAGTGCGATTCTTGAAAATTATCACTCTCCCCCAAAATTTGGCCGGTGTTCATCGGCACTTGATCAGGTTAATATTTCTCCTTTCCCAGCTGTTGGTCTACTGGACTGCGGGACTGATTTTCTCTTGTTCTCCGGTTTGGGCTAGCCCTCTGGATGTCTATGGTTTCTCCTCCCGGCATGCCGCCCGGGCCAATACCGGCACCGCTTTCTCTGATGATTACTCCGGGGTTTATTATAATCCCGCCACTTTAATACTCGCTGATCGCCCGATCTTCGGGTTCGGGTTTATTTACTCCAACCCCTCCCTGCTAACCGAAGCAGCCCCCGAGGTAAAAGGCAAGATCTTCAAGACGAAAAATCTGACGGGTTTCCCGATCGGTTTTGTTCTTCCTTTTTCCGGAAAACTCAAAGGCCGGGTGAGTATCGGATTCGGGCTTCTTCTCGCCGGAGATCTGAACCGGACTTACTTCGCCAATGGCTATGCCCCCGCGATGAATTATCCCCAGTTTGTCCAGGTCGATCAGCGGATCTACCGCACCGCTATCAACCTCGGAATTGCGGTCAAACCCCACCGCCTCCTCTCCCTTGGTCTCGGGCTTCACCTTATCCCCAATTCACCAGGGACAATGCAAATCAAGATGGACGCCGCCAATTACTCTGGGTCCGGGGTTTCGCCGGAAGCCTCCCTGAACTGGAATTGGGTTTATCATCTCTCCCCCATCGCCGGCCTGCTTTTGGATCTCCATCCGAGATGGAAAATCGGCCTGGCTTTTCGCGACGAAGTTGACACCCTCCTGGATATCCCCGTCGATACAATTATCACCATGGAGGGATTGGAGGTGCAGGCCAAGATCCCCCTCAAAACCCACATGAATTACACCCCCCGCCAGCTGGCCCTGGGGGTGAGTTTTCAAGCCTCCCGCTCCCTGAATACCGCCCTGGATCTCACCTGGATCGCCTGGTCCAGGTTCCCCAGCCCTTCCGGAGAAATTCAAATCCAGGAGGTCAAAATCATGGGCCAGCCTCTCGACCAAGAAAAACTGGAGGAAATTCAAAAAAACCTGCCCAGGAATCCCAACCCGGATTTTCACGATACCCTGGTTCCCGCTTTAAGCGCGGAATACTCTTTAAGAAAAGATCTGCAGATTCGCGGAGGCTACTCCTTCATCCCCACCCCGGTTCCCGATCAAAGCTACCGCGCTACGAACTTTCTTGATTACCACCGCCATCTCCTCACCGCCGGGCTGGGGATCTCGTTCACGGATCCCTTTGGCATTTTTTCCCGCCCGGTCCGTCTCGATCTTCATTTGCAGGAACATATTTTTCAAAACCGGAAAACCACCAAATCCGATCTGAGCAATCCCGGCTATCCGGGATATGAAACTGGAGGCTCGATCTTAAGCGGCGGGTTGTCTTTCCGGATGGAGCTTTAACAATGGTAACCAGTTGCCAGTCACCAGTGGCTGATGCATTTTGTAGCTTGCCGATTTACTTGTCCTGTCACCGGCGGGATCGGCAGATTAAAACCCGCCCAATGAATTGGGCAACTATGTTCCACCGGTTACTAGCTACCGGCTTTTTTCTTTTCACCTTTCACCTTTCACCTTTCACTTCAGCGGTTTGGGCCGGACCCTTCGACGATTTTGGGGTCGGTAGCCGGGACGCGGCCATGGGTGGAGCGTATACCGCCATTGCCGATGACTTTTCCGGAGCCTATTACAATCCTGGTGCCCTGAGCCTGATAAAAGAGTCCAGTTTCGGATTTGGGTTTACCTATACCCATCCCCGGCTGTATCTCAATTCCCAGGAAAGCCGGATCGAAAATGTTACGGGCATCCCCTTCGGTTTTATCGTCCCCCTCCGGGGTATTTTCAAGGAAAAGGCCGCCATCGGTTTTTCCGGATTCATGCTCGGTTCCCTGATTTATGACGTGGCCATGCCTCCCCTGAACCAGCCGGATTTCGCGCTTGACCGCCACCGTTTGCGCCAGCAGATATTGATGTTTGCCGCCTCGGCCCAGATCTTCCCCTTTCTCTCCGTGGGCGCGGGAGCCCAGGTCCAGGCTTCCATCCCTTCCTCCGTCTCCATGTACCTGGATGCCCCGTTCCTGCTCAGCGGACAACCTACCCCCGGAGCTCCTCCCTCCGGATATGATTTTGGGGTTGACGTGGCTTACATCATTACTCCAACCGCGGGTCTGCTGATTAAATTCTCCCCCCGCTTTAAAATCGGGTTTACCTTCCGGGACAGTCTGGACATGAGGATTAAGTTAAAATCCTCCGAAATCGCTTCCGGTCTTAGCGCCTCGCCCCAAACCCTGGATATCATGGTCGCCAGTCACATTCTCTACACTCCCCGGCAATACGTCCTGGGGACCGCGGTTGATATCCTCCCGGATCTTACCGCCGCTTTTGATTTGATCCGAACCGACTGGTCCGGGTTCCCCAACCCTTCCGCCCATATCTCTCTTTCCAGCCCCGATCCCGTGCTCAACCAGGTCCTCCCTTCCGTCCCTCCCCCTCCCGACCCCAACTTCTCCGATACCTTGAGTCAACGATTCGGAATCGAATACCGGCTCAACCTGATCCCCAAAATCAAGACCGCCATCCGGGCCGGATACGGCTGGTCTCCGTCGCCCATCCCTGACCAAACCGGGGAATCCAACTTCCTGGATTCGGATCGGCATACTTTTTCCGGCGGCCTGGGCATTGCCTTCCCCGCCCCCTGGAGCTTGGTCGCCAAACCCATCGAGGCGAACTTTCACCTCCGGTATCAGCTGCTCGCAAAACGACGAGTGGTTAAGCTCGGAACCGTCCCCGCGGACAATCCCGGTCAACCCGGATACACAATCGATGGAGATATATTTTCAGGAGGGCTGTCTTTAAATCTTTCCTTTTAATAGAAGAATTCGAACTCACTAACCGTACCTTGGTTATCAAGAAAAAAGGGGGTAAATGTTAAGGAAGAAAAAACGATTATTATCTGCATTTATTGCGGTTTGCTTATCAGTTTGTTGATCGCCGGTTCCAGGTCAGCCTGGGGTCACGCCTTCGATAATTACGGGTTCGGAAGCAGGGCCATCGCGATGGGCGGCGCCTTGGTCGGTTGCGACGATCAATACACCGCGGTTTACTACAACCCGGCCGGGATGGCCTTCCACGAAGGCAAGGACCTGAACGTGGGGGTCAGCTACCTCTACAGTATTCCCTCCCTGAATATAAAAGGTGCCGGGCAAAATCCGGCTGATGCCAGGAGCAATGTAGCTTCAGATCAAGGTGTCTCCGTGGGTTTATCCACTCCTCTCCGGAGTGGAAAAATCGCCCAGGTAATATCCGCCGGAATCGGGGTTTATATACCCTACCCGTTTATAAGTTCCGTCATCGAATTGAAAAGCTTTGATCCCTCCATTCCTTATTTTCTTCAATACGAGAACCGCAACCGTTTCCTGATGGCCACCGCGGCTTTATCTTACAAAGCCTGGAAGAAGCTAGCGTTTGCGATTGGCACTGATATTCTGATTCATCTTAGTCCCCTGACCGCGGACGTGGCATTGGTCAATAATGTGGCCAAAATCGGCCTGGATGCCAAGTTCCCCCTAGATTTCGCTCCCACCGCCGGCATCCAATATCGGCCCACCGACTGGCTCTCCCTGGGCGCCGCCTACCACGGAAAAACCCAAATTAAAGTAAAAGTCCAATCCAATATTTATATTTCACCCGACGAGGATCCACTCCAGCTCCCGATCAGCTACCGTGACGCCTATAAACCCCAGCAGGTGGAAATGGGTTTCGGTCTCAAACCCCTGAAAGACCTGCGGGTTTCCGGCGCCCTCACCTGGGTGGATTTTTCCAACTACGTTCCCCCTATCGCAATTGTTGATATTACCGCGGATCAAAAATTTGCCGAGCTTATGAATGTGATAAAACAATTTTTACCGGTCTATGATAATTTGAAATTCAAGGATTATTGGATTCCCCGCCTTGGAGCAGAATACAAGGTTACTCCTCATCTTGATGCCCGGGCCGGGTATTTTTACCGGAATTCTTCCGTCTCGGCTCAAACCGGGGATACCAGTTTTGTTGATCTCCCCACCCATGGGATCAGCGCCGGAATCGGAATCACTTTTTCCGACCCGCTGGATATTATCGATAACCCCATCAAGGTTGATTTTTCTTACCAGGGGCAATTCCTGCAGAATGCCAAAGTCATCAAAACCAACATCGCAAACCAAAGCTATTCCGCGGGAGGCAGCTGTCATCTGGTAACCGGAACCCTGATGTATTTTTTCTAAAACCCGGATCGACCTAGGAGATCGGGAAGGTAAAATGAAGGCCCGGAAAACTGTGGGTTGGGCTTTGCTCGGAGCTCTCGGCCTTTGCTGTCTCACCTGCGGGAGCGGAGGGGGTAATCCCAAAATCACCTCCCAGGTCAAGCAGGGTATCAGCCTGATCGGCCAGGAGGATCCCGCGGCCGCCAAAACCCACTTCCTGGCCGAGCTGGCCAAACACCCGGACAATGATTACGCCCATTACGGGGTAGCTACCGCCAATGGAATGCTGGCCGCGGAAAAGATCTCCACGGCCGCGGGGACAATTTATACCTTGATGATGGGGTTGTCCCAACCCTCCGAGATCTCCGAAAAAGCAGGTTCGGAAGATGTTTTTTGTAGGGGAGGGGCTCGTCCCCTCCCGGGAGGAGATAAACTCCTCCCCTACAATTTATGGGAGGCCACAGAGCGCTGCCTGCATCTCAACCAGGCCGATCCCCCAAAAACCTTCCTTCATCCCCAGCAATTCGATGCCTCCAGTTTCATTAATCTCTACATTGATCCGGTGGTTGAACTCATGGCTGAATCCGAGACTCACCTTCAGGCCATCGACCTCGCCAAATTCAAACTGGAGCTTCCCTCCGTTCCCATCCGCATCCAGTTCGACCAGGAATACCTGATCGACCTCGGAGGTGAAGCCGATGAATTCGAGGTCCGGCTGCTCGGGGTGATGGCGGACATGGTTCAAGCCTCCGCACTGATCTTGAAAAGTCTCAACCTGGGTCTGGACCCCATGAGCCTCCTGGCCGATCTCAGTTTCCCGATGAATTTGACCAGCCCGGTGGACCTGGTTTACCGGGTCAGGAAATTCGGGCCGGTTCTCGCCGGCAATCCCGATCTGCTGAAAATCCAGGACCGGGAAAAATTCTCGGCCGGTCTCACGAAGCTGGCCGCCACCATAGAATGGGTATCCGGGAAAAATGGATCCCTCTTCAGCGCGCTTTTGAAAAAGGACGGCTCCGACCCGTTGAAAAAGGTTTTCGGGTTCGTGGATGAAAACAAAGACGGGGTGGTTGGAACCGGAGACCGGGTTTCGATCAATCTGGTGCGAAGGTGGAACGTTTCTGACGCCCCCTGGTGCAGTGACATTTATCTCCCCGAAGGAACGGAAACATTCCTGCCCGCCTTCGAATCCCTGGTTCTCTTGTTCCAGAAGGCCCTGCGGGGCGAAGACGCCGCACTGGAACTCGGGGACCTGAACTTCCTGGTTTCCTTCCTGGGCTTCGGCGACCCGGGCAAGCTCCCGCCCTTCCCGAACCTGGCCCGGGTGGATTTAAAACAGCTCTTCGCTAATTTTCCCGATCCCCGCGCTTTCTTTCCTAAAACCGATGCGAACGGTGAGTTCCGGGTGGAACTGGAGATCGGAACGGCCAGCGTCCTGCCCTTAACCTACCCCTGGGTGATTACCGGTGATGGGCCGCATTTTGACCAGGCCATCCCGGCCGACGGAGTGGCCGTGCCGGATTCCAGCCCGGCCGGGTTTCTGTATTATCTCGACTTTACCGATCCCACGTACAACGGTTCCCTGCAGATCCGGGAGCCCCTCTCCGAAAACGGTACCTTCACCCCCGCCAATGCCGGATCCCTGAACGCCCTGATCGCCTTGATTTTCAACACCTACTCCCAGTGGCTGGATTCCCTCATTTTCCCGTCTTCGGGGGATCGGCCGGGCCCGGGCTATGAGGATTTCGTCTTCCCCGTCACGCAAGAGGAGGTAAAAACTGATGGCAACGTTTTAATTCAAAACGTCTCCTTCACCAACCGAGAAATGAGAACCCTGGGCGGGCGTCTTTACTGGCCCGACTCCGCCACCACCACCGCCCTGGTTCCCGGAATCGTCTTCTGCCCGGGGACCATCTGCTGGCTCGACCTTTACCACTGGATCGCGATGGAATTATCCCGAAACGGCTACGCGGTCCTGGTCTTTGAACCCGGCGGGCAGGCAGAGTCGCAGGGCGAGACCCCGGGAATGCACCCTTACTGGTTCAAGCACTACCTCCCCCCGGGCTGGGAAAACGATCTATACGACGCGGTTACTTACCTTTATAAGGTAAGCCCGATCTCCGACCGGGTGGACGCGGAGAAACTGGGAATCATGGGCCATTCCCGGGGATCCATGGCCGTTTGCAACGAGCAGGTGATTGACTCCCGGGTCAAGGTGGCGGTGGAGGTTTCCATGACCCCCTATTTCTGCTCGGCCCGTTCCCGGGTTCCCACCCAGATCCAGTCGGCCGACTTTGATCTCCTTGACCTGGGAGCGCCCATCCTCGGCCCGGTGGCCAACGAAATTTTTTACGACATCACCAACCCGCCCAAGCAGGTCATTATCATCGGAGCCGGCAGTCACGGAGGATTTAACACCATTGAAGGGGAAGGGGCGGATTCCCCCTTCCGCCACTGGCCCCTGGTCCCCGAGTGGGAGCACCCGGTTTCATCCCATTACGCCCTGGCCTGGTTCGATTATTTCCTCAAGGGCGACGCTTCCGCCCGGAGCCGGATCACCGAACCCCAGTACGGACTGTCCCGGCTTTTGACTTCGCGATATTTATTAGACCCGGCGGAAGGCGAAGTAATTATTCAACCGTAAAAAACCCCTCAGGATTTAAATTTTATCTCCCCCCTAAAGGGTTGCCTGCCGCTTCCAGCAATTTCATGGCAACCTGCCCATTCTTGACAGCCAAAGCCTAACAATTCAATATTAGCTTCAAATTTTGACGCTATGCGTAAATTTAATTTAGAAACCTTCGCCAATCTGGTCATCCGCTTCCGCTACTGGGTTATCCTGGCCACGGTCTTGATCACCGTTGCCTTCGGCTATTCCGCGCGCAAGCTGACCATCAATTCCGACCTGACCGCGTTTCTCCCCCATAATGACCCGGTAGCCGAGCTCTTCAAGGAGGTGGATAAAACCTTCCAGGGAGCCGACCTCTGCGCCATTGCCCTGGAAACCAAGGATATTTTCAATTATGCCACCCTGGCTGAGATCCAGGAGATAACCGATTCCATCGAAAAGATACCCGGGATCGCCAGCGTGATCAGCCTGACCAATATTATTGATATCCGCAAAATCGAAGACGGAATCGAGGTCGGCAAACTGATCGACCCGGATAATATCCCCCGTGATCCCCAAACCCTCTCGCGCCTGAAGGAATACACCCTTTCCAAGGATATGTATTCCGGGGCGATTATCTCCAAGGATGGAAAATCCACGATTATCCTGGCCCGGATCCTGGTGGAAGAGGACGAGATCACGATTGCCGGCCAGATTAGAAGCACCATTGACCGGATTGTCTCCCGTCCGCAAAGCCGGATCCTGAAGCCCTACTATGCCGGGTTTCCCTTCCAGATGAAATACATCGATGAAATCATCAGGTCGGATTTTCTCGGGCTGACCCCGGTCACCATCCTGGCGGTTATGCTCGTGCTTTTCCTGAGTTTCCGGACCCTGCGGGGAATCTTTCTCCCCATTCTCACCGTCCTGTTTGCCACTATCTGGACCCTCGGTTCGATTCACGCCTTTGGCCGGGACATGAACATGCTTTCCTCCATCATCCCGGTGCTTCTGATTGCCTGCGGGAGCGCCTACGGGATTCACGTGGTGAACCGCTATTACAACGAGGTGAAAACCCCGGAAAACAAAATCCCGGGCCTTATCCAAACCATGAAACAGATTACCGTCCCGGTCTTCCTGGCGGCCCTGACCACCCAGATCGGGTTTGGGACCTTCGCCTATTCCGACATGCCTCCCGTCCAGGAGGCGGGAATTTTCATCGCCGCGGGAATCGGTTTCGCTTTCCTGATCGCGGTCACCTTCATCCCGGCCACCCTGGCCATTTTGAAAGCCCGGCCCGCTCCCGTGAAAAAACCCGGGGAAAGCCGGGTGGCTACTTTTGTTTATAACCTTTTCGCCCGTTTCTCCAATTTCCCGATTAAATACCGCTGGCCCATCATTATCATTTGCATCATCATCGCGTTAACCTCGATCTCCGGCCTCCCCCGTCTCACCCGTGAGGTCAATTTCGTCGAATATTTCAAAAAGGACAGCCCGGTCCGGGTCGCGGAAAACTTCACCCGGGAAACCTTCGGGGGCTCCGAACCCATCCTGGTGGATGTCCGGGGAGACATTCTGAATCCATTCGTTTTGAAGGAAATGCGCCAGCTGGGCCAGTACCTCGATACTATCCTCTATGTAAACAATCCTCAGTCCGTCGCGGACCTGATCATGGAAGCCAACTATCAATTGAATGGCCATTATTCCATCCCGGATACCCCGGAAGGCGTGGCCAACCTCTACCTGTTTCTAGAAGGCAATGAATTCGTCGACCTGCTGATTAAAAAGGGAAACCAGGAAGCCATCATCCAAGGCACGATGAGCACCTATAACACGAAAAAGCAGATTTACGCCGTGGGCAAGCTCAAGGAGTTTTTCAAGGATCACACCACGGGAAAGATCAAGGTCGTTGATCTCGAAAAGCTCGATCCCGAGACCCTGGAAAAAGTTGTTCAGAATCACCTTGATTTGTTGAAATATAATATTGGCAACCTGATCAAGGCCACCTCCAAAAAGCAGGGAAATCCGGAGAAGATGGAAGAGTTCTCTTCCCTTTCCCCGAAAATCAAGGAAATTTTGGTTTCCGGGATTAACCAGCCCCTGGCCGAGCTTGATCAAGCCCAAAAGGAACGTTTCTCGACCTCACTGCGGGAATATCTCGCCTCCCCCCAGGCGGAAATCGAAATCAAGGATGAAAAGTTAATCGAAAACATGGTCTTGGCCACCCTTAAAACGATTTCCCAGGGAAAATCCAGCCCGTCCCAGGTGGAGTCCGCCCTTACCCCTCTCTTAAAATCAAAAAAGATAAAAACCACCCCGGAGATAATTTCTTCCCTGGCCCGGTCCCTTTCCAATCGGATCCAGGAAAAGCTTAATGCCGAGGAAATCGAGCTTTTAGGGCAAAAAATAATTGCGCTTTTACCCCCCCAGTTCGGAACCGACCATAATTTCGTCAAATATCTTCACGGATACCTCTGGGAACTTTATGACCGGAGGATCGCGCTCCCGGAATCCTTCCCCCTCGGATCCGCCCC
>JAPLJI010000165.1 GCA_026388655.1 Pseudomonadota bacterium | reverse complement strand
TTCGCTAAGTTTATCCTGAGCCTTTCGAGATCCTGATCCCGCCACTGGCGGGATCAGGATGACAAATAGTGAAGGACTCAGGATGACATTTTTCATTTCTTACTTCTTACATTTCACTTTTCACTTTTTACTGCTTTCTGCCTTCTAGCTTCCGAGCTCTGCGAGCCCGACGAAGCTTTAGCGAATTCTGGGCCACATTCTTTTTACGGTAACCGGCGACCGGCTACTGGCCACTGTTTTTTTCTTGACTTTCCTCTCCTCAAATCAGAAAATGATCCTAACCTAAAATTCCTGGCGAGATGAACCAGATTGGAAAAAATCAAGACCTGACCTCGAGTACAGAAGCGGCGGATAAGCCACCTCGGAAGAAATCGGGAAAAACCGCTAAACCGGTTGCCCCTGAATGGGAACGGCCGGCCGAGAAAGCTCGAAAAAAGGTCGAGAAGAGGGTACGAGCCGCGGCCCTGGAAGTCGAAAGACAGGCCGGGCTTGCCGGCAAACCGGCGCCGCAGGAAGAGGGATTCAAGGATCCCTGGTTGCCGGAGTACAAGATACATGGAATCCCCGCAACGCTGGAACCCTATCCCCATATCCCTACCCACACCTTTCTGGACACGGCCGCCCGCCGCAACAAGAAAATGGGCTATGTACAACTCGGATACTTCATGAAGTATCCCGAGGCCTGGGACAAGGCGGAAAGGCTAGCTTGCGCTCTGACCGCAATGGGTGTAGGCAAGGGGGATCGGGTAGCGACCATCCTCCCTACTTCCATCCAGTTCGTGCTGGCCGACCATGCTATAAGCAAGGCAGGTGCCGTACACGTCCCCTGCAGCTTCCTGGAGCCTCCCGATCACCTGGAGCATAAATTCCGGGAATCACAGCCCAAGGTGATCTGCACCTTGGATACCTATATGGATATGGTGGAGGCCCTGCGCAAGCAGACGCACATAGAACATGTTATCGTCAGCAACCTGGAAGATTTTTCCGAGAAACCGCCTCGTCACCAGTCGCTACCGGAGGGGATGCGCTGGCTCACCAAGCTGCTGGAGGAATATCCGCCTAGCTCTCCCCAGGTCGACTTCAACCCAGAGAAGGACATCGAGACACTTCTCTTCACTGGTGGGACCACCGGCCTGCCCAAGGGGTGTATGCTCACCCACTTCAACATCACGGCCAACTCCATTCAGAACGGATGGGCCCTGGGCATAATCTCGCGCATAATGCGAGGCAATATCGCTATGCTGCTGGGCACGCCCTTCTTCCACAGCTACGGGCACTGCATCATGCATACCATGACGCACCTGGGCATGAAGCAGCTGCTGATCCCGGATGCGCGGGATACAAAGTCCATGGCGCAGATGATACGGGAGCACCGTCCCATAATGGCAGTGGGAGTACCTACGCAGTTCATGAAATTGCTGGACGAGGAGTTGAAGGGTACCGGCATCCTGGGGCTGTCCGGCTCCGCAGCCCTGCCCCCCGAGACCCAGCAACAGTTCGACCAGAAGGCGGCTGGAGCCGTCATGGAGGGATATGGCCTATCCGAGTTGTCTCCGGTGACCCATGTAAACACCTCGGCTATGATTCGCCTCCTGGGCGGGCGCAGGATAGTCGCGCTAATGTCCCGCCTCCTCCAGTTGCCCGGCTTGATCAAGCTGATGAACATGCTCATCGGCATACTGGGGTCTAAACTAGTGGGGGCCGGCTTTGGGTTTATGATACCCAAGCTGTCGAAGTTCAGCGGCAAGAGGCCTAAGCTGAAGGGTGAGGAGAAGCGGGCCACTATCGGGATTCCCTTCCCGGATACGGACATCAAGATCCTGGACGTGGACACGCAGGCGGAGATATCCCTGGAGGAGATGGTGAGCCAGGGACGTTTAGGCGAGATGCTGCTCAGAGGCCCCCAGAGGATGCTTGGCTACTGGCCCGACGAGGGCAAGGGCTATGACGATGAGGGATATATTCACACCGGAGATGTGGTAAAGATCGACGATAAGGGCTACTTTTACATCGTGGACCGCACCAAGGACATGATCATCGTCTCCGGCTACAAGGTCTACTCGAGAGAGGTGGACGATATCCTCTACGATCACCCGGCAGTGGCCATGGCCGCCACCATCGGCGTGCCTGACCCGGACAGACCCGGCAGCGAGCGGGTAAAGGTCTTCATCCAGTTAAAGCCCGAGCAGAAGGGGAAGGTG
Organism: Pseudomonadota bacterium; assembly: GCA_026388655.1. GTDB lineage: Bacteria > Desulfobacterota > JAPLJL01 > JAPLJL01 > JAPLJL01 > JAPLJL01. The sequence goes on along the minus strand of JAPLJI010000165.1, from coordinate 29,813 downwards.
AGCGAGCAGGAGATCATCGACTACCTGCAGCCGAAGGTGGCTAAATACGCCATTCCCCGCGCTGTCACCTTTATCGACGAGATGCCCTTGACCGAGGTGCAGAAGGTGAACAAGAAGTACCTGCGCGAGATGGAACTGGAGGAGATGAAAACGCCGCACCCAAGCACCGGCCACTAGAAGGACTAACCGCTACGACGTCGCCGCTCCCCAAGGAGGGACCGTTCTTAGGTGTTGATTCCGGCGATCGCTACTCTATAGCGGAAGCTAAGAAAGCTTTTCTCCCGTGTAGTAGCAGCGCAACGGCTTGTTCGTAGTAATGGCGGCGAAGCACTTAAAGTTGAGTTGGATTTTTCGGAATTAGTGAAGCGGGTGGGCGGGAATTAGGTTTTGTCCGGAGCGCGGTCAGTCATTGGGTGTTGAGGGGTCGGGAGTTGGCCGAGCAAACGCCGGGGTTGTTAGGAGAAATAGAGAAGGGGGAATAATCTTTTGAACATATCATCAGCGTCCCCTAAGATATATAATGCCAATAGATCTGGAAAAATATCTTTATGATGAGAGTGAACAGGCTCTACGGGGGAAAGGCAAAAAGGAGAAAAAATGGAACTGTCAAAATCCGGGCGCCTGGCGCGCAGGCTGGTAAAGCGGCTGTTGTACTCGATGCTGTCCTTCCGGGAAGGGATCCTGGTTTTGCTGGGCCGCGCCAAGCCTTATGTCCGTTTCACCGTGGAAGACGCGCCGCCCTCGGTTTACTACAACTTCCGGGTGCGCCCGGACCGCCGGGACGGTCTGGAGCGGCATCTCGATCTTCCCCCGGGCTTTTCCCTGGCGAAGATGCGCTTTCTCGAGCAGGATCCGGAAGCGGCCTACTATATTTCCTTGAATGTTTACCGGGTCTCCGGGATCACCAACGCCCTGCGCGCGGAGTGGTCGGTCTTCGTAAAGAACGCGGCGGAAGACCCGCCGGTCACGCGCTACCTGGTGGCGGAGGCCCAGAGCAGCGAAATCACCATGGATCCGGTGAACATCTTTGTCCGCGCCCGGCGGGTGGAGCAGGCCCTGCTGGATAACCGCCTGGAGACCCGGGTGGAATCGTTCCAGCGGACGTATTTTCATGCCATCGGCCCGATGCCGGAACGGTCATCCCTGCCCACGGCCCTGGTCACCCGGGAGTGGCTTAAGTCCAATGACCTGATTTACTGGCCGAACGGAATCGGAGACCGCGTCTACTATAACGGCGGACTGGCGGGCACGGAAATGTTATGCCTGCCGCCCGAGTCCTTTCGGATTGAGGACACCACCGCGTGGCATGAGTTTATCTTGCCCGTGCCGGATCATGTGCTGGTCTTTCAAAACCCCCTGGAGTTCGTGATTTCCCCCTGGTGGAATGTCTGAGCGGTGATATCTTCGGGCGGGTATTTCTGAAAATCGCCTACAATAAATCGAGCGCCCATCCCATTTTCGATTTTTTCGCCGAGTCGTAGAGAAAATCAAGGAATTTCGAGTTGATCTCCTTCTGGAGCAGGAGCCTTTTTACCGGCGGGAAGGTGAAGATCGCTTTCAGCAGGGCCTTGGCGGTTTTCTGGGTAAGGTTCGACGGGTTGGCCAGGATGAAATCCTGAAACTGCCCTCTTTCGAGGGCGGTGAGCGCCATCCGGTGCAGCGCCGTCTCCGGGGTGATGACCCTTTGCGGGCGCGCGGCCAGGCGCAGCGCCTCCTTTTTGCAGGATTTCGAGCAGACCCCGCATCCGAAACATATCGATTCATCCACGAGCGGACGCAGGCCCTCCCGCGGCGGAAACTGTTTTTTCAGGCTGATCGCCCCGATGGGGCAGGCCTTCGCGCATTTCCCGCACCCGGTGCAGGCGGAAGCGTCGATCTGCGCGATGAAATTGGAGGTCATGACGACATGGAACGGCTCGTCGGGAGTCTGGAAGGAACGCACCATGTCGCAGGCGCAGGAACAGCAGTTGCACATGAAGGCGGGCTTGCTGCGGACGTTGTCGAGCATGTGGACGAGCCCCAGTTCCTCCGTCCGGGCCAGCAATTCCCTGGCCTCGGACTTGTCCAGCCTTCGGCCGATGTGGTGCCGGCTGAAAACCTCGGTGGTGACGCCGAGAGTCATGCAGACCTCGAGCGGGTGAGAGCAGGTCTCCTCGCCGTTCAGCCTTCTTTCATGCCGGCAGTGGCAGTACACCACGCCGACCGCCTTTGATTCCTCGATCAGCTGGGAAACCCGGTCGTAGGAGCAGACTTCCTGGGCGGGGTTGCCCCGGAGCGCGTCTTCATAAGACACGATCCGGCCGAACTGGGTCTCCATGTTGATCCCGAAAAGCGATCGGAACAGCTCATAGTGGTCGTTTTCGCGCACCTGCTTCCACAGGGCCGCGACCTCCTTCTGGGGAATGTCGTTCCTCGGGGTGGCCAGGGAAAATTCGACAAATCCCGGGATCGCGGGAAGGAGCAGGTAGTATTTTTCCCCGTTGCGGTCGAAATCAAAAAGCAGGCCGCGGTCCGCCATGTTTTCGAGGAGTTTCTCGGCTTTTTGGTACGGGAGGCCGGCAATTTTGGCGATGGCGGCGGTGTTCTCCAGCCCGCCCGGCATCCGGCAGGCCAGCTCCGCCTCCTCCCGGGAAAAAAGCAGCGCCAGGGCTTTCTTGACCGACGGGCTTTTCGGCACGGTGACCGGGTTGGCGCTGATCCGCTTTAAAAGCCGGTCGTAAACCGACGAGTCCTGTGCCTGACGGCCGTGATGATCGCCGCCGTGCTCATGATGATGGTGAAGATGATCGTGACTGTGACCGGAATCGTGGTGATGGTTCCCGCCCATAAAACGCCTCGCTACCTGTCCACAATTGGGAATAATATCATCGTTTTCTTTTTTTTCAACCTGACCGATCTTATTTAAAAACCTCCCTAAAAAAAATTCCAGGATCAGGTTTCCAAGCTGGCGTATGCTTCCGGTAAACGACCGGTCCCCATCCGGAAAGAAATAATTTATCCTTCGACCTGTCCCGAGTGTAGTCGAGGGAAGTTTTCGCGAAGCAGAACGGGACTGCGACCCCCCATCCCAGTTGCCTTTAAATGGGTGACTATGGAATTTTCTGGAATTTCTGGTATATAATACACAATATTTAGAAAGGAGGCGTAGGCTAATGACAGTAGGAAAAGTAAAATGGTTCAATGAGAGCAAGGGTTTCGGTTTCATTGAACAGGAAGGTGGTAAGGATGTATTCGTACATTTCTCTACCATCCAGGGTGACGGCTTCAAGACCTTGAAAGAGGGCGATCAGGTGGAATTCGAAGCCACCGAGGGCCCGAAGGGCATGCAAGCCACGAAGGTAGTTAAATTATAGAGAAAAGAAATTGTAATTTGACACCGAATAAGCCCCGAAGCCGGAAACGGTTCCGGGGCTTTTTATCTATAAAAATTAAGACTTCTTGGTTTCCCGCCTCCGCAGAAGGCCACGGGTTTTGCCCGTCGATGTATGCCCTCTGGCGGGTAACCCTCCGTAGCTTCCGACTTCGCTAAAGCTATGTCGGACAGGCCGGAGGACAGGGGCTATGTCGGACAGGTTAGCTTCGGCGGATTCCGCCCGCCATAAGCTTCGTGGAGTTGCCACGGCTTCCAGCCGTGGGGCTTCACTTACTTCTTGACGATCTCGACGCGGCGGTTCTTGGCCTTACCCTCTTCCGAGCGATTATCCGCGATCGGCCTCTCTTGGCCCCAGCCGACCGCCGTCAGTCTGGCCGCGGCGATCCCTTTTTGGACGACCGCGTTCATGACTGATTTGGCCCTCTGCGAGGAGAGGGTCTTGTTGCTCTCTGGGGTTCCCACATTGTCGGTGTGGCCTTCGATGCTCATCTTAAGCTCCGGGTGAGCCTGGAGAAGCGCCGCGATTTGTTCGATGATCCCTTTAGACTCGGGTTTGATGTCGAATTTGCCGGTGTCGAAATTAATATAGAGGGCCATGAACCCGTCCTTGCTCAGCGCGCTGTACATGGCATCCGCGGTCACTTCCTGAGTCATGGGTTCCATTTCGAGGACGATCAATTCATAATTCCGCCCCTCGTTAAAGACTTCAAGTGCGATCCAGGTTTCCTTTCCCCCTTTGGTCACCTTGAATGTACTCCGTCGATCCTCATCGAAAAGAACCGTCCCTCCAATATTTTTTACCGCGTTGCCGTAATTGCGGCGGACCTGCAGGAAGCTGGGCTGGGGGGATCCCTCTTGCAGACAATATGCGATCTTGGTCCTCTCTCCCTCCAGAGTTTTGGTGCCTTCTTTCACAAAAAAATCGAAGGAATTGAAGTTTTTTTCACAGGAAGAAATATAATAATTATTCATCCTCGAAATCAGGGGATGATCCTTACAGCCTTCAGCGTCCTTCTCCTGGCTGAAGGCAACCCCAACAGTCAGAAGGGACAGGCACACAATGCTTGGTAAGATACAAGTGATTCTTTTCATAATCATTCTCTCCTTGCTGGATTTCTGGAGGCAGGTTGAGAAATAATCCTGCCTCCGGTTTTTAACAACCGGATACTCAGATGAATCTTCCCCGCCAATTAAAACATTGATTGCTTCTTATCATTCAAGTAATGCACTGTCAAGAAGAAAAGAATTGGAGTTTCCTGATTCTAGGATCAGGCAATTTTCATTGAAAGAAGCGGACCTTTTCCTTCGGTAAGTGTTATTTAAATCTATCCAGGGCGGATATTTTCCTTAATCAGGTCAAAGGGCTAAAATATAAACGAAGCCGAAAAATCAGACCGTACGGAAGATTCCGGGAAAAAATTCGCGTCCCGGAGGGAAAATCGGTGTTTTCCCAGGAAGTGCAAAAGCTCTACGCCAGCAAGCGCGCCACCCCGGACGAGGTTTTCCAGAGGATCCGGTCGGGGCGTAAGATTTTTATCGGGACCGGATGCGGGGAGCCCCGCTACCTGGTCCACTTGATCGTCGCCTACGCAGAGAACCATCCCAAGGCGTTTTTTGACGCCTCCGTCTTTCAGGTCTTCCCGGCCAAGTCCGTAGCCGGCCTCGAGGGCCTCGGGCCCAACTTCAAGATGGATTCCTTCTTTGTCGGGGGGAATACCCGGGCTCTCGTCAATGCCGGCCTGACCGATTACACCCCCACCTTCCTCTACCGGGTGCCGGATTTTATCCGCCGGGGATACGTGCCGGTGGACGTGGCCCTGATCCAGACCTCTCCCCCGGACGAGGAGGGGCGCCTGAGCTTGGGCATAAGCGTGGACATCGTCCGCGCGGCGGTGGAGAAGGCCGCCATCGTGGTCGCCCAGGTGAATTCCAACATGCCCTTCGTGGGGGGGGATGCCCTCATCTCCCTTACCGATGTGGATTTTATCGTCCCCTATGACGAGCCCATTCTCGAATACGGCGAAATCCTCCGGAGCGAGGAGGTCAGCGAAAAGGTGCTCCGCAAGATCGGGGAGCAGGTGGCCAAGCTGGTCCGGGACGGGGACACCCTCCAGGTGGGCTACGGGAGATTGCCGAACGCGGTTCTTTCCCACCTGAAAAACAAGCACAACCTGGGCGTGCACACCGAGCTCCTGACCGACGGCCTGGTTGATCTCATCCGGGCCGGAGCGGTGGATAACTCCAAAAAAACCTTCGACCAGGGCAAGACTGTGGCCGCCTATTGCATGGGGAGAAGGGATACCTACGAATTCATCAACCGGAACCCGGCGATCGAGCTCCGGGCCATCGATTACACCAACAACCCGGTGATGGTCGCCCGGCAGGACCGGATGGTGGCGATCAACACGGTGCTCGAAATCGACCTCACCGGTCAGGCCACCTCAGAAGACGTGCGGGGGCCGCGGTACAGCGGGATCGACGGGCAGGTGGATTTCATCCGCGGGACGGCTCTCTCCGTTAACGGCCGGACGATTATCGTCATCCCTTCCACCGGCAAGGGGGGAACCGTTTCCCGGATCGTGCCCCTCTTCAAGGGCGGGGTGGGGGCCACCTTGAACCGCGCGGACATCCACTATGTGGTCACCGAGTTCGGGACCGCCTCGCTCGAGGGCAAGAACATCCGGGAGCGGGCCCTGGAGATGATCACGATCGCCCATCCCCGGTTCCGCCAGCGCCTGATCCACCGGGCGATCAACCTGAAACTCGTGAGCGAGGAGCATTCTTTCGAGGAGGAAAAGATCGGGGAGGAGTATCCCCAGGAGCTGGAGGCCTTAAGGACCACCAAGACCGGGCTCCGGATCTTTCTCCGGCCGGTGAAAATCAACGATGAATCGCTGGTCCGGGAGTTCTTTTATTCCCTCTCCGAGCAGAGTCTCTATCTGCGTTTCGCCTCCGTCCGCAAGGACATGCCCTTGAACCGGCTGAAAGAATTTCTCTCGGTTGACTACAACAAGGATATGTTGATCCTGGCGGTGGTCAGGGAAGGGGGAAATGAAAAAATCGTCGGGCTGGGACAATACAGTGCGAAGAAAGGCTCAGATTACGCGGAAATCTCGGTGACCGTGAGGGACAAATTCCAAAATCAGGGGATAGGGACCGAGCTGATTGCCTACTTGAAATGCCTGGCCCAGAAGCGGGGATTAAGCGGGTTTCAGGCGGAGGTTTTGATGAGAAACATGAATATGATCTGGGTTTTCAAAAAAATGGGGTTCCAGGTTGTGGACTGCGTTGACGGCATCACCCTGCTGAAGCATGAGTTTCCGGATGAAGGCTAAAAAGGATCTTGATAAAATCTCCTCCGTGGAAGCGGGAATTAACGAGAATTATTTTGATGAATTTGTTCATTAACAAGGGCTGACTATATCTTTGCATTTCGAAAGATCCAAATTAAATAAATCAACAAATCACCAGCCCCTAAATTGCTCATTAGGATCTGACTTACCTTCCCCAAATACCAAGGTAAAGACCTGACCATAGGTTTTCAAATATCAATGATGGATCGAAGGACAAACCCTAAATTTACTACATATAATCCAGAACCCATCCATCCTTAGATCGGCGAGCCATCTCATGCAAAAAATTTAACAACTTGGAATTAACTTCCTTCTGGAGTAAAACCCGCTTTACCGGAGGCAGCTGCAGGAAGGATTTTACCAGGATTTTCCCTACCCGATGGGTTACCTTGTCAGGATTGTTGAATATCAGTTCTTGGAATTTACCCCGTTCCAAGGCCATCAGGGCCATCCGGTAAAAAGTACTTTCCGGGGTCAACACCCGCTCTTTTCGGGGATGGAGATGGAGCGAATCCTTCCGGCAAGACCGCACGCAGACCCCGCACCCCAGGCAGATGGATTCGTCCACCTCGGCCCGAAGATCGGACTTTGGTTCCCAGATCTTGCGAAGGGTTATCGCCCCAATGGGGCAGGCCCGGGCGCAACGCCCACAGCCGGCACAGGTCTCCGGGTCAACCTGGGCAAGGAAATTTGAGGTCATTACCGTATGAAATTCGCTAATCTCCTGGAACGATTTGACAATCCCGCACGCGCAGGAACAGCAATGGCAGAGGAAGGTCGGACGCCTCTGAACATTGTCAACCATGTGTACCAATCCTGCCTCCTGGGTCTGAGCAATCATGTCCAGGGCCTCTTCCTTTTCGATCCGGCGTCCAAAATTATGCCGAACAATGAAATCCGCGCCCATGCCCAAGCCGTTACAGACCTCCAAAGGGTGAGGGCACTGCTCCTCCAATATTTTTCTCTCATGGCGGCAATAACAAAGGGAAACGGAAATCATTTTCGCCTCCCGGATAATATCCGAGACCTTTTCATAAGAGCAGACCTCCTGGTAATCATCCTTCGAGAGGGCTTCTTCGTAATGAAGGATCCGCCCGAACTGGGTATCCCCTCCGAAAATTTTCGGGTAGATGGATTTTTGGTCCTCCCTTAAGTACCGGGCCAGTTCCTCCTGAGGAACATCATCCCGTTTCTTCATCAGCAGCATCTCGAAAAAACCCGGGATGGTCGGCATCAAGATATAATACTTTTCCCCATTCCGGTCTAAATCCACTACCAGCCCCCGGTCCGCCATCTTTTCCAACACCTTTTCGAGTTTGTTCTCCGGCCAGCGAGTGATGCGAGACAACTTCGGCAAATTGGATAAGCTGTTGGGCATCTTGCAAGCCAGCCAGGCTTCTTCCTCGGAAAAGAGAGTCGACAGGACCTTTTGAAATAGCGGAGTGTCCGGGGCTCCAACCGGATTAGCGTCCAAACGCTTCCGGAGATGCCCGTAAATATTATGATGATCTCCCATTTCTACCCCCCCTTTCTTTTAAGGCAAAATATAAAGCCACCAGCTTGCCTTGGCACACTAAATTTCATCAATTCATTAAATCTCTTAAGGTCAGGTTTCCAGGTTGGCGTTTGCTTCCGGCAAACGACTAATCCCCGCCCGGAACGGAACTAACATCCCGTTGAATTTCCTAAAATCCAGAAAAAGATTGTTTAGCGATGGTGATAATATCAAATATTAAGGGTTGACCCCATCTCACACAGGCTGTTAAATCACCCCGCTTACCGTGCTGATTCGATTAATTATTTCTTCCTTGAATTTCGGATTATCTAGGGATATCTCGATTGCGTCTGAGGGGCACTGCAGGGCGCACCTTCCGCAACCGCGGCACATTTCACTTTGGACGGCCCGCCCGTTTTCGATAGTGATAGCATCGTAGAGGCAATATTCAACACAGGTTCCACAGCCGTTGCATGCGTCGGTGATCTCGATCCTGAGTCCCTCGATCCGGGGGAAGATCCGGTTCAGATGCTCCAGAGGCAGGCTCTTAAAGGCCGCCCCGCCTATGCAGCAACAGTGACAGCAATAGCACAGTCCGATGAACTTGGCGTCCTTCGGCATTATGAAGAGGGTTTTATCGAGTTCCGACTTGCCGACACAGGGGACGAGGCCGCTGGCGATGGCTTTCCGGCTATGTTCCAGCGCTTCTTCGGCTGAGACCAGGCGTCCCAGCCCAGGGGAAATACTCAATACACCCGGGCCCATGAAGATACAACCGATTTCAGGGGAGTGATTTTTACACTTATAGGCAACCCGGCACCCGCACACGTTCATTAACATCCGGTGGGAGGCCTTTTCGATAATCTCGGTGAGCACGGGGAGGGGAAGCGAGACGCTCTGAGAATACAGCTCCTGGTTGATGGGGAGGGCCGCCATGCTATTCAACTTCGGGCTGACCCAGCTATGCCGGTTGCGGATCCCCGGCAGGGCGACGATCTTGAAGAAGGCCTTCATCGATTCCAGCATTATCCTCAACACGAGGTGGTTCTTGCCGAACTTCCCCGCCATCCGGTCGCTAAAAGTCAACTTTCTTTCGCTCATTTTATGTCCCCCCCAGGTTGAATATTTATAAGTTGTTATTATCGGATTCTCAATCCGATGCTCTACCAAACCGTCCTCCGTTAATCCTACTACGCTGAAGTTTCGAAGGACAGGAGCTTTGTAGGACAGGAGCTTCGGAGGTCAGGCTGAGCTACCCGTCAACGATTTCGAATTGTACCCACCGTTTCCGTTTTTTTCAATAAATCAGGTTTCTAATCCTCTCCTGCCGGTTACGGATTTGTTTTTTATCCGGTACTTCCTCGGCGACATTCGGTATTGTTGCTTGAATATCTGGTAGAAGCGGCTTAAGGAGCTGAAGCCGCAATCCAGGGAGATGTCCAGTATCGTTCGATCGGTCATGGACAGTTCCTTGGCCGCGTAATCCATCCGGGTGCGGTTGATGATCTGAGACGGGGTTGATTTTAACCATTCCCGAGATTCCCGGGCCACGTGGGTTGCGGACTTGCCGCACAGCCGCCGGAACGCTTTCACCCCGCCGGTAAATATCTCCGGTTTCTGGACCAGGGTATATGCCCTCATTAACCAGTCCGGGCAGAGGGGAGAAAATTCTTCTGCGGAGCGACTCTCAATATGGTGAAACAGATTGAGCAGGAAACGCTCAATGTGGAAGAGCGTCCGTGGTTCATTCGCTAAAAGGTCGACGTGGTCACCGGCCCGGCGGCGGAAGTCGTTATCCAGGTCCACCATCTTGGGAAGGCGCGACTCGCCCCCATAGAAGAACGGGGCGCCGGGGAAGTACCGGCTACGGATATGCTCCAGGATTTCTGCCCGAAAGGCAATGTTCACCAGGACAAGATTGCTCTCCCGGTCGCAGGTGAATCCGTGAACGTCCCCCGTTCGCATCATGATCAGGTGGTTGGTTCGAATCGAGACCGACTCTCCGTTTACCTCATGAGTGGCCTCACCGCCGTCAACCCAGAGGATCTCGATGAAGTCATGGGTGTGCTGGCGGATTGTGCTCCCTCCGGGAATGGTCGCCCGCGTGAGGTGGAATTTATCGCCGGGCGAGGAGGTGAGCTGGTGAAAGCATATCGTGTCCATGTTATAAAATCGTAATAAATATCCGAATATGCGGGAATATTTAACTATTTAAGGAAAAAAATAGCAAATTTTAGGTTTTTTCAAGGAAGAAATTCCTCAATAGATTAAGTAAAATATAATGGGATCTATCCGTCAGGAGGAGCAATGGAATTTAAACACCTGTTTCAACCAATCAAGCTCGGCCCGGTTGAGGTTAAGAACCGGATCGTGATGAGCAGTCACGATACCGGCTTCGGCTTTTTCCAGGAGAACCTTCCGCCGGAGAAATACATTGAATACATCAAGGCGCGGGCCCAGGGGGGCTGCGGGCTTTTGATTATAGGTGCCTGCGTCATCCATCCCTCCTGTTGTACCTTGGGAAACGAGCCGATGCTTTCGCCCCGAGAGCTGGTCCCCCGGTTTCAAAAGCTGATCAAGGCCATCCGGCCGCATGGTGCCAGGGTTTTTCTGCAGCTGGTTCACTTCGGCAAGGAATGGGACAGCTTCCTCAACCTGAAACCGCTGATTTCTTTCTCCGAAATTCCATCCTTCTCCACCCGGGAGCGGCCCCAGGCCCTCACGCAAAATGAGATCGGAGAGATTATCGACGGCTACGCGGCTTATGCCCGGGCCGCGCGGGACGGCGGGCTCGATGGGGTCGAGCTGCACGGGACCCACGGTTATCTGATCCAGCAGTCCTGGTCCCCCTGGGCCAATGTTCGTACCGACAGGTATGGGGAACCAATGGCCTTTGTCACCGAGGTGATTGACCGGGTCCGGGCGGAGGTTGACAACGAGAGGATGACAGTCGGAATCCGGATCAGCTCCGACGATCTCCATCCCGGCGGCCTGGACAATGAGAAAATGCAGGAGGTGGCCCGCAAACTGGAGGCGACCGGGAAAATAGATTACCTGAACTGTTCAGTCGGCTCCCAGATCGGTCATTATACCCTGACAATCGGGCCCTGTTACGTTCCCCTGGGGATGTTTGTTCCATTTCACTCGCTGATCCGGGCGGCGGTGGAGAAGATTCCGATTTTCGCTTCGGTCCGGATCAATGATCCGGTCCAGGCGGAGAAAATCCTGGAGGACGGCCACGCCGACCTGGTGGTGATGACCCGGGGCCAGATCGCCGAACCCGAGATTGCCAATAAGGCCCGGGCCGGGAAGCTGGATGATATCCGCCACTGTATTGCCTGCGTTCAGGGCTGCGCTTCCCGAGTATTCCGGGAGCGGTCGATTACCTGCACCCAGAATCCCCGGGTGGGCCGGGAAGCGGAGACCGAGCTTAAGCCTGCGGAAAAGAAGAAGAAAGTTATCGTAATCGGCGGGGGCCCGGCCGGGCTTGAAGCCGCCCGGGTGGCGGCTGAGCGGGGGCACTCGGTAACCCTCTATGAAAAGGAAAAAGAGCTGGGGGGCCAGGTAAACATCATCACCCGGATTCCGGAACGGGGTGAATACGGTGAAATAATCCGGTGGCGCAAGTACCGGATTGAAAAGCTCGGCGTCAAATTAATCCTGGGAAAGGAAGCTGATGAGCAGACGGTCCTGGGTGAAGCGCCGGATGTGGTGATTGTCGCCGCCGGAAGCAGGCCGACCGAAGCGGAATTTCCGGGCGGAAACCTGCCCAACGTGTATAACCAGGTCCAGGTTCTGCGGGACGGTGTTGAGCTGGGAGAGCAGGTGGTGATTTACGACAACGTTTTCAAACAGCCGGCCATTACGCTGGCGGACTACCTGGCCGGTCTGGGGAAGAAGGTCATCTTGGTTACCGAGGCGTTCAGTCCCGCAATTCTTACCGGTATTACCGAAATCCCTTTAATGCTCATGCGCACGTATACCAAAGGGGTAAGGTTCATCCTTAATAATAAGGTAAAGGAATTTACCGGGGATCAGGTAGTGATAGAGAACGCATATTCTCGGGAGGAAGAGGCGCTCCCGGGCATTCACAGTCTAATAATAATTCAGGCCAACCGACAGAATGATGAGCTTTTCTGGGCGCTTCAGGGTAAAGTCAGCGAAGTGTACCGGATTGGTGATGCCGCGTCGCCCCGGGATATTCTCCAGGCTGTCCGGGAGGGATTCGACGTGGGGAGGAAGATTTAGGATCGTCGGGAACGGTACCAAGGGAGGGGAAAAATGGTGGAGGTAGCGACATCGATGGACGGCAAAGTGTGTATGGTCACCGGCGCAAACTCGGGTATCGGTAAGGCTACCTCGCTTCGGCTGGCTCGGATGGGAGCTGCGGTGGTCATGGTCTGCCGGAATCGACAATTGGGGGAATCCGCCCGGTTGGAGATCCAGCGCGAGAGCCCGAACGGGGAAGAAAAATTCTAGAATTCTAGGGTCAGGTCTTTACCTTGGTGTTTGAAAGGTGTTCTTAATTCGAGAAAGATGCAATCGCAGCCTTCGTTACAGAAAATGTTTTGGATTGATTTCCCGAAATTTTCATCCAGTTTGAATTTCATGCCCGTTCTTCTAGCGAAATCGGAATAAAATGCTCCCGGGTTCCTCGATATACCGCTTGATCAGGGCCGAGGTGTCGAAAAACACCTTCATCGGTCGGCCCGGTTCTTAAGGATCTCCCGGCTCAGCGATTTCCCGGTAATGGAGAGACGAGGTATTCCTCTTTTCCAGGAAGGCTTCTTATTGGGGATGGGCACGATTTCCGCGATCGGCTGGCCCCGGCGATAAACCCGGACCGTATCGCCTTTTTCCACGGAATCGAAATACTCCTTGGTATTATTTCTCAATTTGGCGATCGTGGTCTCTTTCATTTATTTCTCCCGGGACTTCTTGGGTGGGATTGTTTTCAATTGTACTTTCAAATGTTCATAAAAAGGAGGGCAAAATCAAGCGCGCTGAAGGATATCTACTGCACTGTTTCGTGAATGGCTTTACACGATGGGGGTTAAACTTGTAATTCCCCGTGGTCTTGCCATGGGATTACCTTATTCCGTCATTCCGCACTCTGATGCGGGACGGGAATGACAAACAATTACTAATTCACGCTTATGCTCAGCGTGTAATTACCCACCGGCTCGCCGCCGGAACCGGCGGTGAGCTCGATCCGGTAGGTTTTCGCGCGGTCCACGCCGCATCCCACAGGTGTGCCTACCCCCTCCTGAGACCTGGATTCATACAATAGGAGTTTCCGCCCAGGCTTCATTGGAGTAGCCTAAGCTTCCGGTGAAGTTGTAAGCATTAACCCGATAATAGTAGATAGTGCCGGGCAAAAGTCCGGTATCTTGATAAACAGTTACGCCGGACCCAACTGTCCCTACTTCAGAATAAGTTCCCCCCGATCCTGTCTTTCGCTCGATCTTAAACCCATCCTCGTTATCGAAATCGTCCACCCAAGAAAGATTAATCTGGGAAGGGTAAACTGCCGTGGCTTGAAGCCCGGAGGAAAAGGAAGCACCGATAAATTCATTCTGCGGCGAGTAGATTTGCCCGCAATCCGTGTAAGTGTTCCCGGAGATATTCAGGTCTTGCTGGTAGAGGTTGAGAGATCCACCTCCGTCTGGTTCGGAGGAGAAAACCACGGGGAAGCCGGTGAACTGGTTGCCCACGACATTCGTCGGACAGCTTGCGAGTCCCAGCCGCGGTGGAAAAAATGAGGTGAAAACAATCGCCCTCCCCGAGTTCGGGGAAATGAACGTGTTATCTTCGATTTCGAGGGCTTCCTTGCCGGGCAGGGGATTTTCGATCTTGGCGGCCATGATCGCGTATAGTTGGTCGTTCGCCTGGGTGAAATTAAAGGTGTTGCCCTTGATCACCCCGGCGGCCAGGGCGATGCCCCCCGCTCCGTCGGTGGTAATGGTGTTATTCTCGATGGTGATATCTACCTGGTTGGCCTTGCCGAACCAATCGGGGTTCCCGTAGGCAGCGATCAGGCAGGGAATCCCGCCCTTCGCGTTGATCGTCGAGTTCCGAATGGCCAGCTTGGTGCCGATTCCCACATTGAAGCCGTAATTATAATTGCTCGCTTCGGGCCCCCAGGCACGGCAGCCGGACCACCGGGCAAACTCGATGGTGCTGTTCTCAATGATCATGGTGGCCCCGTCTTCCAGGTAGAAATATTGGGCGTCCTTGAAAGTGACGCCGTCCACGATGAGGGTCCCTCCGTCCTTGATATGAATACTTCCCCCGTACTCGTACTCGGTATGGCCCCAGAGGACCGCCCCGTCCGAGATGGTCACCGTGGCCAGCCCGTGGCTTTCACCCGGTCCAACGGCGAAGGCGTGCCAATCATAATTGCCTGCGGGGATGACGGCTTTGACGGTTTTATCAGTGAGCTCTTTTCCTTCCTCCGGCCAGGCGAGCTTGATGGTCATGGAGCTTCCCGAGGCATTGTAAGTCCCTTCTCCGGTCACCTCCCCGACCCAAACGGTTCCGTCATCTTCAAAAAGGGCGATATGGGTATATCCCGAGGGAGGAACCAGGAGGGCGGGCACATTGGCGATGGTTGCTCCCCAGAGCCCCCGCCAGGAAGTGCCGGCGATGATCCTTTCCATGGACATGGTTTGCTGGTTATCAGTGAAGGTGAAGGAGCCGGTTTCCAGCTGGGCTTCGGTGGCGGGGATTTTGGGGATGTCCGCGCTGGAGGGGTTATCGGGGTAGGTGATCGAAAGATTTCCGCCCGTGATCTGCCAGCTATATTTCTTCACGTCGGCGGCGACGAATCCGCCGTCTTCCTTGAGCCAGACGAGGATGTCTGTTACCTCGTTGTTCGAGGTTATGGTTCCGACCCAGACGCCGCTGACCTCCGGCGCCCCGGCGGCCGCGCCCGCGCCGAGCTTCCGGTCGAGATCGAAGTTCTGGGGAACATCTTGCCCCCCGTCCCCGGCCGGGATTTTCAGATCCATGGTCAGCTGATCGACCCCGGTCAGCTGATCGGCCCCGAGAGAGTATTGCCCGTCCATGGCATTTTCTTTTTTCGAGCCGGAGGAACAGGAAAAAACCAATCCCGCCGCCGCGCCGAGGAGAATAATCGTTTTTAACCGGATTAGGTTCATGTTTGCTCCTTTTTTAATGAAAAATTTTAAGAACAAACGGAAATTCTATCGTATGTAATATATGTTGGAATTGCTTGGACGGTCAAGCTGAATAATGACAGCAGAACCGGGGCCGACAGGAAACCTGACGCCATTTTTCCCGCTGATCACGGGGTTTTTAATTGATCATTCACGCCGGCCGGCTTCAGATACACTTCATATGCATCCGGGTCCAGTTTGAACCAGGCCCCGCTGAAAGCGTCCACCATAATCCAGATAAATCCCAGGACTATAGGAACCTGCAAAATATCAAGAACCAGGGAGCCCGTATGGTATCTGCTGCTGACGCTTAAATATTCCGGCTGGTATCCCTCTTTTTCCACCATTATTGAATAGTATCCCTGGGATGGAACCCTCAGAGGTTCGCTATCTTTTCCCATGATACCGTTGACCCTGACCCGGGAATCCGCCGGTTCGGATTTCACCGTGATAAAGCGGTCGGAGCCGTGCATCACCATCGCGCATCCCAGGTTTGAGATGGCCAGGGCCAGGATCAGGCTCAAGAAGGCAGCGCATATTTTCCGCTTTTTCATTTTATTATTTCTCCCTTTCCTATATTTTATCCTTATTTATATATGCCATAAGCCATTTTACTAGAAGGTATCATGAGTTATTTTCATCAAGTTTTTTATATGGACTGCATCGGCTCGCCGATGCATTGCATTAGTCCCTCCGTTGTCGGGATAAACAAGCTAATGCACTCCATAAAAAGAACGAGATTAGACCATATCAAATATTTTCATTTTTTTCTTTATTATCAAATAGTTAAATCAAAACTCATGATACCCTCTAGTAATTCCACCCGAGGAAACCGAAGGCCAGGATATTCATCAGGATCGGCACCGAGTAGAAGAAGACCACCAGGCCGATCTTGGCCTTCAGGGTCTTACGGGTGATGACCCAGATGCACGCGCAGAAAAACTCGAAGTATCCGAAGATGAAAATCAACGGGATTCCCTTAAGGGAGAGGTTCCAGAAGGAATACTCCCAAACCAGGCGGCCGCCGAGATTCAGCAGGCATTCCACGAAGACGCAGAAAGCCGAATAAACGATGGCCCAGAACCACATCTCGGGAATGCCCAGGATCTTCTCCCGCGTGCTCTCGGACAGGGTGTGATAGTAAATAATACCCAGGATGGCGAACATGAAAATGATCTCGATATTCCACCCTACCATGGTGCGGAGGGCGGTGTCTCCCGGCGTGGTCCAGAAGGCGGAGCGCTGGGTGAAATGCATTACCCACCCGTTCCAGGTCTCGTTGAAGAAATCCACGCCTAAGATGGTGGCTCCGCAAAGGACGGCGTTCCAGTCCCCGGTCTTCCGCGCCAGCTTGATTTCCTTGGTGTAGATGTAAAACATGATCGAAAGAAGCGGGATGACATACCACTTGAGCATGGATAGGTCACGAAGGCCATTCAATGCTTGAACTGTCGCATCAGTCATTTTAGCCTCCCAACTTTAGGCGACCGCCGACGGCAGACCGCCGACCGCCGATAAGAACCCAATTGGTCATTTGACCTGTTTTTTGCCTTTGCGCTATGCGCTTTGCCATGTCACCCATGACCTATAACCTGAACGACTAATGCCATTTGAATATCCTCGAGGCGACGGAGAAACTGATCAGGCCCCAGAACGCGAGAACAGCCAGCTCCAATGGGATCGCACCCATCCCGGCCCCGTCGTTCATCACCGCGCGGGCGGCGTCGTTCAGCGCGGTCAGGGGCAGGAGGCGGATCCAAGGGTGGAGAAACTCGGGAAAGCGGGAATAGGCGAAGAACGACCCCGACAACAGCCACATGGGAAGCTGAATAAAATTCATCCAGCCGGAAGCCGCTTCGGTGCTCGCCGTTCGGGAAGCGATCAGGAGGGCCAGGCCGGAAAAAGCGGCGGTTCCCAGGAGCGCCACCAGGGCCAGGGAGGGAATGGATCCAAGCACCCGGACGTCGAATACCAGGTAAGCAAAAGCCACCAGCATCCCCACCTCGAACACCATGAAAATGAGACGGGAGAGGGCAAACGAGAGAAGGAAATGGGACCGGTTCATGGGGGTGACCGCGAAACGCTTTAAAAGCTTGCGCCGGCGGGAGTCGACAATGGCATACCCGAGGCCCCACATGCAGCTTCCCATGATATTCAGCCCGATCAGCCCCGGGATGAGAAAATCGATGTAGCGGCCGCCTTTTTCCTCGACCTGTTCTTCGATGACTTGAACGGCGTCGATTCGTCCATAGGACATTTGCACCAAATTATCCACGGCGAGCCGCGCCATCCGGGCTCCCGGCCGGGTGGGATCGTATTGGTAGGTTATCATCGGCGTCCCGCCCGCCCAGGGCTCCGCTCTCACGATGAGATCGATCTTTCCGGACCTGAGCGCCGCGGAGGCCTGCCCCGGATCCATCAGGGTCAGCTTCAACCGCGCCAGGTCACCCGCCGGTTTTTGGGCGTGGACCCGTTCAACGAGTTCTTCCGCGGCGGGACCCAGGAACCCCACCTCGATTTTTTCCGGCCCCTGGTTCTTGAAAGCGATTCCGAGCACCACGGTGAGCAGGATCGGGAAGATAAAAACCCAGAAAATCGCGGACGGATCGCGGATAAATTCCAGGAACCTGGCTTTCGTCAGCTCGAGCAGGGGATGGGTTCTCCGCGCGCGATCCTTATTCATCGCCGAGTCCTTTCCCGGTCAGGCGGACGAAGACATCTTCCAGGGTGGCCTGGTGGGTGGAAACGGAATCCACCCGCATTCCCTGAACGGAGAGGGTGCTAAGGATCCCCGGAAGCGTTCGGGTGGAATCGTTTACCATTAGGATCCATTGCTGTTCCCTCTTTTCGACCCGGTGAACGCCGGGGACCCGGCGCACGGATTCGAGCGGGAACTCGCCTTCCACCTTGAGCTCCACGATCTCCCCGGCCCCGAGCGTCCGGACCAGGCCGGCCGGGGAATCCAGGGCGATCAGGCGGCCCTTATCGATGATCCCCACCCGCTGGCAAAGGCGGGCGGCTTCTTCCATGTAATGGGTGGTCAAGAGCACGGTGCAACTGTCCCGGATCAGGGCCTCGATCGCCTGCCAGATGGTCAACCGGGCGTGCGGATCGAGACCGGTGGTAGGCTCGTCCAGGAAAATGATCTCGGGAGCCCCCACGAGGGCGCAGGCCAGGGCGAGGCGCTGGCGCTGTCCGCTCGAGAGTTTTCCCACCCGGGCGTTCTTTTTCTCCTCCAGGCCCATGAGCGCGATCAGTTCGTTTATTTCCCGGCCGCCGCGGTAGAAGCTCCGGAAAAGCCGGATGATCTCGAACACGGTGAGATTTTCCGGGAGGTGCGTTTCCTGGAGGGCCACACCCAGGCGCTGGCGGAGGCGGCGGTCATCCGCTTCGCTTCGCCCCCACCTTTCTCCCAGGATTTCCACCGTCCCCGCCCGGGGCGGGAGGAGGCCCTCGAACACCTCGACGGCGGTGGTTTTCCCCGCCCCGTTGTGACCGAGCAGGCCGAAGCATTCGCCCCGGAGGATTTCCAGGGAGAGCCCGTTGACCGCCAAAAGGCTTCCGTAAGCCACGACCAGGTCCCGGCAGCGAATCACGGGAGTGCCTTCCGGCGCGGGTGGGGCGTTATTTTTTGTGCGATATTCTTCCAACGGATTTTATGGGGTTAGTTTATCTTCGGTCCGGGAAGCTCCACTTTAAATCACTTTCGAGGCGAGGAAGCGGGTGAAGGCGTTCTGAGCGCGGACGGAGATCTTTTTCAGGAACCACCCCGGGAATACTTGCCAGAAGGGGGAGAGCTGGAGGGGGCGCCGCTTGCGCACCGCTTTCAAGACATCCCGGGCCACCCTTTCGGGGGAGACGCCCTTATTCCGGTAGAAATCGATGATCTGGTTTCTTCTCCTGGCCAGTTTGGGGGTGGAGGTCACGAAGAGGGTGTCTTTGACGATGTTGGTGTTGATCACGCCGGGGCAGACGGCGGTGGTGTAGATGCCGTATTTCTGGAGCTCGATGCTCATGGTCTCGGAAAGGCCGACCAGGGCGAACTTGGTGGTGTTGTAAGCCCCGAGCAGAGGCACGGCGGTCAGGCCGGCGCTGGAGGCGGTGTTGACGATGTGCCCGCCTCCGCCCTGGGCGATCATGCGCGGCAGGAAATAATGGATGCCGTAAATGTAACCCCAGAGATTGACGTTGATGATTTTCTCCCAGAGGTCAAGCGGGATGCTCTCGAAGGGCGCGGCTACCCCGATGCCGGCGTTGTTGTGCAGGATATCCACCCGGCCCGCGGCCGCGTAAACGTCGGCGGCGAATCTCTCCATCGCCTCACGGTTGGAGGAATCGAACACGTAGGTTTTCGCCTCCGCGCCCAGGGCCTGGATCTCCCGGCCCACGGCCTCGATCCGCTCGGCGTTGATGTCGGTGAGATACAGCTTCGCGCCCTCCCGGGCGAAGGCCAGGGCCGTGGCCCGGCCGATACCCGATCCCGCGCCGGTGATGACTGCTACCTTGTTCTTAAAATCTTTCATCGGATCGTCCCCCTGGTATGTTTCCCGCCGTTCGGCAGGCAGGACTTCATTTCTTTTTAAAGAATTGAATGGAATTATATGACAATCGCCCGCGCGATCCAAACAATATCCGCGCTCCGGAGAGCCAGCCAGACAAAAAGCCCCGTCTTGATCGCGGGGCCTGGAAGTTCTCGTGATCTGTCGGTTGTTAAAATTTTAAAACGCTTGGCTTTTTGCGCTCCGCCCTTTGCCTTTGGGGGCTACGGCCCGAGGTTTTACCCACGGATGCGGCGGACCAGGGGAAGCTGGGTGAATTTCTTGGCGATGGCGGTCAGGGAATTTCCATGTCTCTGGGTTTCCTCGGCTTCCTCGTCAATGAACTTGTGGGAGATGTCGTAACCGTGCCGGGCGAAGACCTGCGCGTAGGAATCGAAGTTTTCGTTGATTTTCTTCCGGGTCTGCTCGAAACCGTGCTCCGCGATCATGACCCGGGAGGAGAAGCGGAGGATATTGTAGAAAAACATCATGTAGTCGGTCGGGTCGGGCTCGAGGAGGATCAGGTCGATGTCGGGGTGCTCCAGGCGGAACTGCTCAATCCCGTAGCGGAGCCGGGAGTGAATCAGGATCCGGAAAGCCTGGTCTACCACCGGGATCATTCCGCGGTCGCGCAGGTAGCGGGATTTTCCGGTCACCAGGGGGATGATGGGGGTGGCCGGGTTGTTGTAAAGGGGGACGATCGGGTTGATGCAGATGATCAGGTCGGCCCCGTGCCGGGCGGCCACATCCAGGTGGACGGTTTTGAACACCCCGCCGTCAATGTAATCGGCCCCGTTGATGCGGGTGGGGCGGAAAAGCAGGGGGAGCGAGCAGGAGGCCTGCACGGCCTTGGAGATCGGAACCTCGCGGAAATTGCTTTCCCCGAAGACGGCGCGCTGGCCGGTGTCGAGATTCACCGCGATAACGTAAAGCTCCTTGGCCAGGCTCCGGAAGGAATCCTCCCGTCCGTTGTTGGCCAGGCTGGCCTGGATGTCCTTGGCTATGCTGCCCCCGTCGATGAGACCGGAGGGAATCAACTCCTGGAGGTAGGTCAGGGCGTCGAAAAGGTGCATGTCCTTGCGGTTCCGCCAGTAGCTTTTCAGAATGTTGAATACTACTGACGGGGCGGAAATGAGTTTCCGGATGAATTCCGGGTAATTGATGGTGAAGAAATTCCCGCGGTTGAATCCCTGGATTTCGGTGGTAGGGCCGATCAGGGTTTTGAACATCAGGTCGGGGGTGACCCCGAAGGAGAGGGCGGACGCGATCATGGATCCGGCGCTGATCCCGATGAACATGTCAAAATCCACCACGCTTTTGTTGACCAGGATTTCATCCAGGGCCCGGAGGCACCCGATCTCGTAGACCCCGCCGGTGATTCCCCCGCCCGCGCAGACCACGGCGATCTTGCCTTTATTCAGGCGGCTGCGGATATCGGTAATTTTTCCGTGCACTCTGGACTTCCTGGGAGACTAGCCGGACTTCCGGTATTTTACTTCCTTTTCCAGTTCCTGAAGTTTTTTACTCATCTTTTTCATGTCCGTTTCCATCTCCTTGATGACGGTGAGCCGGGACATGATTTCATTGAGCTGTTCGTCGATTTTCTTGGGGATGCCGGAGAACCCCATCTCGAAGATCTCGGCCAGGGATTCCCCGCCGGCCTGGATGATTTTTTTCAGGGCGTTGATCGGGAGGATCTGGCGGCTGGTCCGCCCTTTTTCGAAAATAATCTGGGAGAAGGTGATGGAGGTGAGGTCTTCGCCGGTGACTTTATCGATGATCTTGATTTCCTGGCCCTTCCGGATCAGCTCGGCGATTTCCTCCAGGGTGATATAACAGCTGGTTTCCGTGTCGTATAATTTCCGGTTCTGGTAACGCTTGATGATTTTTACGGGGTTCATTTTTCCTTCCCCTCAAGAAAAAACAACCCGGTTGGGGGCCGGGTTACCATTGTAAATTGATAAGGCGTAAGCATCATTAAACTTTAATTTATGTCAATTCGCGTCAAATTGCAAGCCAATAAGAGCCCGGGAGGCGGTGAAAATAAAGGGTTCGAGGGTCCAAGGGACTTAAATAATGCGGAGTGCGGAATTCAGAATTCGGAATGCTGAATGAGGATTTCGGAATTATTTAAAATATATTTATCATTCCGGAAGCCTCTCTCTATTCCACCGGCAGTTCGTGAACCTTTTTCCAGAGGATAAAAACCTCCTTGGGGGTGCCGGAAAAATCATACATACCAAAGTACCGGAAGGCCTGTTTAAACCAGGAAGGACTCCCCAGGTAGGTCTGATCATAGAGCGAATACCAGATCAAGGCTACCGGATCCGCGGCGGCGAACTCTTTGAGCATCTGTCGAAGAATCCCGGCCTGCTCGGACTCGGAAAAACCCGTGTCTCCCCCGCCGGCCACTCCAAACTCGGGCACCAGAATCGGCAGCTCGGGGGCGATCTCCCGGGGCCGGGAGAAATAGCCGCTGGGGAAGGTTCGGGGCGGATGAGGGTCGAGGGATACATTGGGATAGGTGCTGAAGGCAATGGAATCGATCTTCGGGATGAGCCGCCGCCAGACCCGGGCCGCCTCCTCCCGCAAACTGCCATCCTCGGCCACCGACCAGGACAGGGTATGGTAGGCGGTCACATGGGTCGCGGGATTTCTTTCCTTGATCAGATCATAGATTTCCCCCTCCATCTCGAGGTAGGCATCCCACCATTCGGGGTGCCGTCCATACATAATGTCCACCTCAATCCCGACCAGGACATATTCCGGCAATAGCTCATCAAAGAGCCAGAGGAGCTCCTGCTGATAAGCCCCCCGTACCTCGGGGTCAAGCAGGGTTCCCGGACTGCCTCCATCGGGCAGGAGGTTAAGATTGCCAATCCCCTCCGGACTGCCATGGGTAAAATCGAGGGTGAGGGCCAGTTTCAAGCCCCGCGCCCGCGCCTTCCGGCCCAATTCGAGATTCAGGAAGTGAGGATAATCCTCTTCGCAGGGGGTAGTGCTCAGGCGGTGGCGGCACCAGCGGACGTGGAAGAAAATATTCAGCACGCTTCCGGCGGCCGCCGTGTTTTCCAGGAGGTTTTCATAGCCCAGATCGGACACATCCATCGGTGACTCGGAGACAAATCCGGTCTCAAAAGCGCGCGCGGCGAGCGGCACGTCCACCTGGTCCGGATCCGGCCCGGCCCCCGGAAGCCAGGAATCGGCCTCGACGCGGACATCGTCGTACCACACGGTCCCTCCCGCTCCAAAAGCCCCGAGGATCAAGGAGACCGCTGCGGCCGGCGCGGTCGCCGTGAATGATCCCGAATATTCCTTCCAGACTCCCTCCTCGGGATCCGCCTGGGCGACATAGCTTCCCACTACTCCCGGGCCGAGGAGAGGATCGGCCTCTATCACCTCGGGGTTATAACCAGCGATAAAAAATATCGGCGGTTCCACCGCCCCCTCATGCCTGGCTTTAAGAGAAAATGAAATTTGTTTTCCTTCGAGCAGGGCTCCCGGCAGGTGTAAAACCTGGCTGAAAAAGAAATCTTCGCTGAATTCAAGCTTAAGACTCTGACTGCCCTCGGCCGCTTCGCTCGAGTCCAGGGACCAAATATAAGTCCCGGAAGGCAGAGGTAAAGTGCGAAATCCCATATACCAAAAGGGGGGATGCTCCGCCCCGCTTTCAACGGATAGCTCAAAGCCCCCGTTCGCCAGAGCCACCTGGTTGCAATCCCCGCAGCTTGATCCGCAAACCGGGTCCGGCCCGCAAACAGTTTGGGCACAGTCCGGCTGGCAGGTTTTACATTCATGATCTGCCGGGTCGCAGAACTCCAGAGCCGCCAAGTTGCAATCGGAATTAACCGTGCATTTTCTGCTGCCTCCCTGCCCGGGGCATCCCGCGAACCCCCCCATCCCAAGCCCGGCCAAGGTTATCAGAACCGCGAACTTTCGAGGATTCATTCTCATCATCAATAAATAATAAGGTACCATAAAATTCCTTTCACTTCTGGCATTTGGGGCAGAAATGGGCGGTGCGGCTGCCGATCGGGCGGGAGGCGATCTTTCCCCGGCAGTTGTAGCAGCCTTCCCCTTCCCGGGCGTAAACCCGGAGATGGTTCTGGAAGGAGCCGGGTTGATTCCGGGAATCGCGGTAAACACCGTCCCCCGCGGTGGTGCCCCGCTTGGAAATGGCCAGTTTCAGGATACGCCGGGTGTTTCGCACGATCCGATCCGCTTCCACCCGGGTAATTGAGGAGGCCTGGCGGTCGGGACGGACCCGGGAGGCGTGGAGGATTTCGTCGCTGTAAATGTTGCCGATCCCCGCGATCAGGTTTTGATCGAGGAGGGCGGCCTTGATCGCCCGGGAACTTTTCGCCAACCGGGAAAGGAGCCAGGCGGCGGTGATTTCCGGGGCGAAGGGCTCCGGCCCGAGATTCAAGGGGTTGACCGTGGTTTCTCCCCGGGAAGGTGAAAAAAGATAAACCTCGCCGAACTTCCGCGGATCGGCGAACCGGAGCTCGAGTTTCTTCTCCAGGTGAAAGATCATTCGAGTATGGGGATCGGGAGGATCCGATGGCTTGCGGATCAGCAGGCGGCCGCTCATTCCCAGGTGAATAATCAGGATCTCACCCCGGTCGAGATATAAAAGGAGGTACTTACCCCTCCGGTCGACCTTTTTAATGATTCGATTGGCCAGTCTCTTCCGGAAAACCGGCGTGGATTTAACCCGTCGCAGGGTTCTGATCCCCTTGGGGTCGGGGAGAACCTCGGCCGAGAGGATGCGCTTTCCCCGGATGGCGGGCTCTATTCCCCGGCGGACGGTTTCAACTTCAGGAAGCTCTGGCATACGGTTACCTGGTGTTTTCCTTGAAGAAAGTTTGAGGGGAATTATAATGAATCTATCTAGGAGAACCAACGTTAGGATACATAAATCGGTCGACTACATTCAAACATAAGTATAGGTGGAAAGGACTGGGGGTGGAGTATTTTTATCAGGGTATGTCGGGCTAAAATATTTGCCTTTAAAAGCCCGATAAATCGGGCAATGACATTTTTATTGGTTTGCTTGGCGGTTTTCGGCTGCGGACAATCTTCTCCGGATGTTTCGCAGACGGTCGAACAGGGCAAGACATACCTGGCCCTGGGGGACGCCTCCGCGGCCAAAACAGAATTCCAGAGAATCCTGTTTCAAGACCCGCATAACTGCTCAGGGCTCTGGGGATCAACCCTGGCCGATATCCAGTCGCTTCTGGATCTTTCCAACCTGGTTGAATCCCTGTTGCGGGGGAACTCAGATAACCTCCGGGCGCTGATCGAGGAAATCGTCAACCAGGGGGAGGAGATTCATTCCCGGAACTGCCGGTTCGAGCTGGCCTCCCTTCCCCTCCGGCTGGGGATAAATTCCGCCCCCATCCTGGAGGTCGAGCTCGGGGACAATTGGGACGGGCTCGACGGAAAGCACCTGGCCAATATTTTCGGACTGCTGCTCGGGCTTTTTGATTTCCTCACGGCCCACAGCCTGAAAGCGGGTTTCGATGACCTCCTCAGTCTCTCCTCCATTCCCAACCAGAATTCCAACCCGGTCTGGATGATCCGTCCCCTGGCCCAGGTCTTTGCCGACAATCCGGAATTTCTGGCCGCCGACTCCAGGAATTGGGACCGGATCAAACTGGTGCCCGGGGAGTTCGCGGGCGGCCTGGACGGGATCGCGGAGGTGATAAACCTGCTGCTGAAGAAAAGCCAGGTGAAAAATCCCGGACCCGCCGAGATCTTCTCCGTTTCCGACCAGGATAACGACGGGCTGGATGCCGGGGACGAGATCGTGATCGGGGTCAAGAAGCTCAAGCTCCTCGATTGGGAGGGGAGCGGGCCGATCCGGATCAAGCTTACCGAAGAATTCACCCGCGGTTTCTTCCAGGAGCTGGCCAGGAGCTTGAAGAAATCGGCCGAGGCTTTCCAGCAGGACAAGGTTTTTTCGCTGGCGGATTTCAATCCGGCGCTTACCCTCCTCGGAATCGCCGAATTGCCGGAATCCCTGGGGGCCAAACCCTCCGAGTATTTTAAAAACCCCAAGCCTATCCGTGATCTGGTGCCCTATTGGGTCCAGGTTTCGCCGGGGAAATATGAATTTCTGGTCGAGGGCGAGACCCGGGCGGAAACCGGGGACGCCGACGGCCAGGTGATTTTCGATTCGGATTCGGCCCATTTCCCCGATTCGGTTAATTTCGGAGGGCAGGCGGTTTCCGGTCTTCGCATTCCCAAAGACGACATCGGCCCGAGCCCGGCCATCCCGGTGGGAATATCCTTTTACTACCTGGCCCTGCCGGATCCTTCCCTGGGCGGGCTCATCCAGGTTAATACCGACGGTTCAGGATACCGTCCGGCGGATTCTTTCCAGCTGAACCGTCTGCTCAATCAATTGCTCAGCTCCTGGTTTACCCGGAGCGAGGGCGAAACCTATTTCGAAACCGATCAGCCGGTTTTAAAACCCACCATCAGGGTTTATATCGGAAAGTTGTCCAACCAGGTGGCGGCATCCACCCAGGCGCTGCTCAAGAATTTTGGAATCGACCAGATCATTAATCCCGGCGACCAGGTTTACATCAAGGTCAACCTGGGCGGCGGGATTCCCGGAGTGCCCGCTTCGTATACCGATCCACTGGTGGTGGAAGGGATTATCCGGGCGGTCCAGGAAATCGGGGGAATCCCCCATGTCTGCGAAGCCAACATGCGCACCTACACGATGAATGACGACGTGCTCAAGAAGCGGGGCTACGATGTGATCCTGGCCCGGACGGGGGCGGATTTCGTCAACCTTTCCGACCTGCCGCGGGTGGAGTTCCACCCTTATGACGGGACCATCCCGTTCGATGTTCCCGCCCCCCTGCGGGATCCCCAGAATAAAATCATCAGCGTCGCCCAGCCGAAGCATCACTGGGAATGCGGGGTCTCCCTGGCCGAGAAGAACATGTACGGGGCCATTTCGGAAAGAAAGAAATCCATCTTCCACCGGAAGTTAGACCAGATTGACCCGGTGGTGGCGGCCGCGGCCCGGGCCATGAACCCGGATATTTCCATCATCGGGGGGAGGGCGGCCTGCGGGGAACTCGGGCCCCATCTCTGCGTGCCGATCCGCCTAAACTACCTGATCGTTTCCAACGACATGCTGGCGGCGGACCAGCAGGGGTCCATCCTCCTGGGCTATCCCTTCGAGGAAGTGAAATACGCCCAGATCAATCTCAAGGGCCAGGGGATCACCTTCTCCTGGGTCCAGGGCACGGAGCAGTTTCCTCCCGAGCTTTTAACCCGGGTCAAGGAGTTCGCCCTGACCCCGGCAGAGGTGAAATTCTGGAAGAAACTGCTCTTCAGCCAGTACTTTGTTCCCCACTGGGTCCAGAACCAGATCCTGCCCCACCTGGAATTTTTCTTCGTCCTGGCCAACGAGCTTTTTTATACGCCCCGGGGCGACCAGATTGATTGGAGCCTCTAAAATTGACGAATGACGAATGACGATTGACGAATGAAAACAAAGCAGGTCAGAAAAAAATTCGAGTTTTGAGTTGAACCAGAGAAACCCGACAAACCATTTTGATTAGGATAAAAGTTGATGGCAAACAGCCAGCAAAAAAGAATGGTTTCCATGGATTTTGTAAAAGTGGCAACCCTCTCACCCATTCTCGACCAGGTGATGGCCAGGTTGCCCCAGGTGCGCCTGGAATCCCTGCCACCCGATGAGAACGGGAATCAGGTCACCGTTCTGATCACGGCTTCTGGCCGCCCGGAGGAGTTGTCATATTTTCTGGACGAGGCGGAAGAGACTTTGCAGGACGAGCTGGACAGCCTGGGGCTGAAGATTGCCCTCCATCAGAATGATGACGACTGGGGAACGGAGTAAATTGACGATCCACCTTCGCCAAGGCTTCGGCGGACACGTTGACGAATGACGATTGACGAATAAAAACTGAAAAGAATTGACGATTGACGATTTACGATTGACGAATGAAAAACAAAGAAAATAAAGAGACTTTTGAATTATTATAAAAGTTTTGTAATCTACAATCGTCAATCTACAATCGTAAATTGAGTCATTGGAAAAGAAGCAATTACGATTAGGAATTGAAAACGAGGAAACATCAATGAAAAAAAAGGAGACCACAAACCTGCTGCGGTCCCTCCCGAGCGTGGACGACATACTCAAATGGGATGGACTGAAAAAAATCCCGGGTTCACCCCGCCGCCCCATCGTGGTGAAGGCAATCCGGGAGGTGCTGGCGCGGGAGCGGGAAAAGATCCGGAAGGGGGAACGGAAAAAAACGCTCGAGCGGGCTGAACTGGTTTCAGGGGTGAAGAAGGAAATCGCGGCGGCCGGCCGGGGTTCACTCCGCCGGGTGATCAACGGGACCGGGGTGGTCATCCATACCAACCTGGGCCGGGCCCGGATCGCTCCTTCGGCGGTGGAAAAAATAATCGAGGCCGCCCG
Source organism: Pseudomonadota bacterium (assembly GCA_026388655.1). Classification (GTDB taxonomy): domain Bacteria; phylum Desulfobacterota; class JAPLJL01; order JAPLJL01; family JAPLJL01; genus JAPLJL01. The sequence continues at coordinate 1,409 of JAPLJI010000165.1, read as the reverse complement.
GGACTACACCAACCTGGAGTTCGCGCTGGAGCCCGGCGGCCGCGGGGAACGCTCCGATCATGTCGAGGGGCTTTTCCGGGAACTAGTCCGGGCGGAAGCCGGCCTGGTCGTGAATAACAACGCCGGGGCCGTGCTCCTGGTGATCAACACCCTGGCCGAGGGCCGGGAGGTGATCGTTTCCCGGGGCGAACTCATCGAGATCGGCGGCAGTTTCCGGCTTCCCGAGGTGATGGCGAAGAGCGGGGCGGTTCTGAAGGAGGTGGGAACCACCAACCGCACCTATATTCGGGATTATGCCCGGGCGATAAATCCGCAAACCGGGCTCCTTTTCCGGGCCCATCCGAGCAATTACCGGATCGAGGGTTTCACCGCGCAGGCCTCCCGGGCCGAGCTCGTGACCCTCTCCCGGGAGAAGGAGTTACCGTTTTTTGAGGACCTGGGGTCAGGTCTGCTCCAGCCGATCCCGGGCCTGGAGCTCTCGGGAGAGCCCGGGGTTTCTCTCGCCCTCAAACAGGGGGTCGACGTGGTTTCCTTCAGCGGGGATAAACTTCTGGGCGGTCCCCAGGCCGGGATCATCCTGGGCCGGAAAGACCTTCTGGACCGGATCCGGAAAAACCCGCTGGCCCGGGCCCTCCGGATCGACAAGCTCTCCCTGGCCGGCCTGGAAGCGACCCTGCGGATTTACCGGGGCGGTGACGTGCCCCCGGTGATTTCGGCCCTGCAGATTCCCCGCGCCGAGCTGGAAGGACGGGCCCGGAAACTATCCCGGGGCCTGCAGTCCGCCGCTCCCGGCGCCCGGTTCAAGATCGAGGTGGACGAGGAGGAATCCGCCCCCGGGGGCGGATCCTTCCCGGGGGTAAAGCTTCCCACCCTGGTAGTGGCGCTTACCCATCCGGCCCTGAACCCGGTGGAAATCGCGGCTGCTTTCCGCGCCGGGGAACCCCCGGTCATCGGCAGGATCCAGGAAGATCGGTTTCTCCTCGACCTCCGCACCATTTCTCCCGAGGAGATCGGGGAGGTGGCGCGGGTTTTCAGCGAATTGTCTAAAAGCTTCTCCAGCCGGACCAGTAAGAATGCCTTGTTAGTGACTCAACGATAACAAAAATCAAACATTACTGAGTTTTCGTATAAACAATGAAAAGATCTTCCGCGTCCCTAATCTCCTCCCCCTTGGCTTGCCCCGTCAAGGGCGGGGACGGGGGAGGAGGAAGGAGAGGGTGAAAATTGTTATCGGTCACCCTTCCCTCTATCCCCTCCCATCGAAGGGAAGGGAAAATTTTTTATCGCTCATTTGCGGATTGGGAGAATGGAAAAAACCGCTAACAATTCGGTTTAGAGAAAAATCATGCGTTATTTAGTAATAGGGACCGCCGGTCACATCGACCACGGGAAAACCGAGCTGGTGCGCG
>JAPLJI010000106.1 GCA_026388655.1 Pseudomonadota bacterium | reverse complement strand
CACTTTTTACGACGGAGTGAAACCCAAATATGTTCATTGACACTAATCTATCATAGTGCCAAATGTTTTATAATCACCATATATTTTTCCTCTCTTCTTCTCGAATCAAAATTATCTGCCCTCCCATTTGATTTTCGATTCTGGGATTAATTTATACCGTCCAGTATCGAAATTTAAAAACGGCCCAATTTTTATAGACTCATTTTTTTCCTTTCCTTACAATTTTATGTATGAACAACGATGAACTTAAAATTTTACTGGTTGATATTAATGAACTCAGCCGTCAGTTATCAATCCCCGTCGGCACTTTGAGAAATATGACTTGGCGGAGGGAACTTCCTTACATAAAGCTCAAGCGAACCGTCCGTTTTGACCCCGATGAAATCCGTCGATGGCTCGATGAAAAAAAGGTTGAACCATTTGACGAAAGAAAATCATCTCATTTGGAGAATCTCAAATAATGAATTTAATAGAGACATTTTTAAATAAACTTGATGTTTCCTGCCAATGCTTTGGTGGTTTCTATAAACTGAAATGCCCCGAAGGAAAACGACATATTTCTATTAATCCCGAGGGAAGCTGGGAATGTGAAGGGAGCCAGGAAAAATATTGCGAATATTCTTGCCCTAAATCTGGGAACATCCGAGAGCTATTTAGAATATTGTTTTTCGAATATGAGTTTAACCGGATAATGAAAAAATGAATGATTATTCTTTCCCTGGCGGGGCTTATCCAGCCAGGGGCTTTCTTCAATCTGCGATCGAATACGCCACCCCTTTGACCGAGGCAGTCCCGCATTTTCATTTAAGCTCGGCTTTGGTCACTTTAGCGACTGCCATAGGAAAGAACATTTATATTCAATGGGGTGATAAACAGCTATACCCAAATCTTTATATTTGCCTTATCGGGCAATCGAGCATTTCCAGAAAATCCACCTCGGCAAACATTCAAAAAAGACTTCTCAGAGAATTTAATAAAAACCTTTTATTACCCGATCAATACTCCGCAGAAAAATTAATTTCATCCCTCCAGAAAAGCTCCACCGGGACATTTTATATTGACGAATTCGGGGGATTCTTACAGAACTGCTCAAATAAATCTTACCTTGCCGGGACCATCGAACTATTAACCGAGCTTTATGAATGCCCCCCAATTTTCCGGCGATCACTTCAAAGCCAGGAATATGAGGTTGAAAACCCCTGCCTATCTATCTTGGCAACCTCTACCCTGGATTGGTTAATGAAAAACATTCAGGAAAAGGACATCCGGGGAGGATTTTTCCCCAGGTTCTTATTCTTTATATCCAATCAAACCGGGCAACCAATACCCTTCCCCCCTCCGCCAAACCTGGAATTAAGGCAAGACATGATCCTAGAACTTCAGGAAATATCCCGTATAAAGGGGCTGGCGACGGTTTCCAAGCCCGCAAAAGCAAGATATGAGGCTTGGTATATCCTGAACTTTAACGACCTTCAGAGAGAGGATTCTATTCTAACTGGAGCTTTTACCAGGCTGACCGATTATTGCGTAAAACTCGCCCTGCTTTACGAATTATCAGCCACCAAAGGTTTGGAAATCTCCGAGGATTCAATGAATCGGGCAATTCGACTAATAAAATATTTAAAAGACTCCCTCAGAAACTTAATCACAAAAGAAATGACTTTTTCCAAGGAAATGGAAAAGCAAAAAAAGGTCTTTGATATTATCAATAAAAAACCCAGGATTTCAGGGAGTGAATTATTAAGGGTTTCCCATTTGACCAGTAAGGAGCTTAGACCAGTAATAGAAACGCTTATTGAATCGGAACAGATAATATCAGAAATTCACAAAAGCGACGGCAATAAACCAACCCGGACTTATTCCCAAAGAATCATTCAGGAGGGAAATTCACGGTGAAATTCACCCCTGTTTGTGAACTTCTATTTACCTTAGACACCGACGGTATTTTATATATAAATATTATAAATTCACAAATTCACATACACCCTAAAGCCCCTAGGGTTCTAATATCCCCAAAATTGGGGGGATAGGCGTGAACTTGTGAACTTGTGAATTTCTTGGCTAAAAATGGATAAGCCAATGAAAAGAGAATCCCGATTCTCAGGATATACTAAGGTTAAGCTCTCCGACGCTATTGGAAGGGGAAGGCAACGAGGGGAGATTATTGGATACCCTGGATCGGTCCGGGCTTTTTGCTCTGAATGTATGGGACGTCAACCCTTTTTAATAAAAGATTGCACTTGCCCTAATTGCTGGCTTTTCCCTTACCGATCTGGACTATCTCCCAAAAGAGCTAAAAAGCTTGGTTGGGATGTGCTTTAGATGTGCTTTCAAACCGCATAGGAACGGGGTTTAGAACCCTAATTTGAAAGATTATTGATTGGGCTGGTAGACCTACCTTCTCGCCCCTTTGCTTAATAATCTCCTGAAAATATCAAAAAAAATAAAAAATTGGTTATCGAAGGAGAAACTCTATTTTGAAATAAATTCCCAGCCCTCCCCCCCCCTTTTTAAAAAATATCCAATCACCTCAAGCCTAAAATATTAGGGAGAGAGAGTCCTTTGAATTTAGGCTAAATCCGAAATGAATAATAATATCCAAGCTACTTACTTCCCATTTAATCAGTCCTTTTTGAATGTCTTAGAATGTAGGTTTTAAGACATTGGGGTTTTATTATTCCCAAAGAGATTGAAATGTCCAGGCCTAAGTTGGATATTTCGGCCTCCAGGTTGGACAAATCCAACTTGTTCAAATTCCCCAGTTTCCCGTGCGGGCATATAAATTTCCGACTTTAAGTCAGAAAAACCGCCATCTAAGTCGGAAATTTCCAACCTGTGAATTTTATAAAGACTTAATCAAGAAAGGCTTGGATTCGACCTTACGATAAAAGAAAGGCTATTTTTACCAGGGGATTATTTATCAACTCTGCTTCTGCCTGGATAATTGATAATGGCATTCATAATTTTAATGTTTTTTAGCCATATTTTGTGATTTTCCCCTACTATATCCTCTTATGCTATTTGCCCTTGATCTTTTTCAGGAATTGAAGCTTTAAATTGATCAATTGTAGATTTTTTGAATAAAAATATTATTAAAATAACAAATACTAAAATTAAAATAATGGTAAAAGGAAAAGAAATGTGCAATAAAAATAACTTATCGATCGGATAATTCTTTTGAATGGCTATTATAAGAAAAATTAATGAACCTGAAACTAAAATTAATGAAAACAATATTGTCATAATTTGAATAATACGTAACGCCCATAATTTTTTTCTAAACATTCCAACTCCACCAACAATAAATAATATTCCTAAAATCAGAGATATTAATGTCCCTTGATTGGCTTTAATTAATGAATAAGAAAAATTTAAATAATGTCCAGATATTTTTTCTGGAGGTTTATAAGGTAAAAGGAAACTAATTATTAGATAAATACCAAAAAGAGTAAATAAAATAATTACAAAACAAACCCCCTTAGAAAGTTTTTTATTTTCAACTAATGGGTTTTTCTCAAGGCTATCATTCATTTTTTATTCTTCACTTTTTTTCACCTAACTTGTCTCTTTGATATGCTTTTAAAATATTTTCAAGTCGTTAAGTATTTTCCTGACCTTCCAGAATAAAACGATAGGTATCATTGAATAAATTAGAAAGACGATAAATAAAATACCCCAATTAGGAAATTCAATTGAATCTTGTTTAGGATAGCCAATTTTTTCCAAGGTTAACTTAGTTACAATAGCCATGATGACAAAATATATCCAAGCTGAAATAAATTTTAAAACCGTCTTTGACCAATCTTTCAAAGAAACTGGCTTATTTTCCAGCACATAATAAACAATCAACGTAGTTAAAAGACTTATGAAAATAATAGGGTCACCAAAAAAACCGTTTCCAAAAATAGGATCATATAAACCAAAGAAGCTAAACAATCTAATAAAAAAATATTCGAGAAATTCCATTAAAGAAAAATCAATTTTTAACAAACCAATTATTGTCTCGATAATCCAAATTCCAATAACTACGGGTATAGCGACATAGAACAAGGCAAGACTAACCATAATAATTTCTTTAAATTTATTTTTAATTATTTCATTCAGCGGTTTTTGGGCAGTTTCCTTGGCTATATCTTGCGCTTGTTGTTGCCATTGTCGAAATTCAGCGGAATAATCAACCGGTTTTTCAAAATATCGGTCATAAATATTTCTCTTGACCGGGTCCTTTAGAATTTCCCAAGCTTCGATTATTTGCTTTGTTCTTGCCTCTGCCTCCGGAGAATGATTCCTATCCGGATGCCATTTTAGAATTTCTCTGCGAAACGCTTTTTTAATGGTAACTTGGGAAGCGTTTCTGGAAATACCTAAAACTTTATAATAATCAATTAGAATATTCATATTTTCACAAACAATTAATGTGTTTTTCTAATTCTGCAAAGGTTGAGCAAAAATACTTATTCCTGCATCATTTTCAAAAGAAAATAATGTAAATTTAATAAATAGATTCTTCTTTACTATCGAGCAAGAATAAAAATATTTATCTTCTTTTATGACAAGGCAATATCTTTTAGTATTTATATCTTTCCGAATTAAATTAATAAATTTAAAAAACTGGTTATGTGCATATCTTTCATTAGGAACAATTTCCGACCCTTCCTTCCAATAAATCTCGACAAGCCGGTTTTTATAGAAAGATATATAAAAAGCAGATTTTCTTTGTTGGTTAAAATATTTATATCGATTCAATGTATCCGTAGATAAGTAATTTTCTATAGGTGACTCAAAAAAGAACTGGTTATTTATATTATTTCTAATATTTTTCAGAACATTTTCTTCCAACTCTCCCCAACATAAATTCGGGAAACCTTTAGGTAAGGGCCATACTTTTCCATAAGGGCAAGCAGGCGAAGTCGGCCCTGATTGATACTCGGTTTTTAAGTCAAGATAAGCTTGGTAAAGAATTGGGCCTTTTCCTGCATGAGGTGATGCCTGAAGAAGGAGTAAAGCAAAAAAGATGTTTATCACAGTATGTAAGTTTTCTGTTTTTTTCCCTTAGTATTTCTCCTTTATTTTACCCCAAATTAATTCTTTAAAGTATTAGTCTTTTCCGCTTGACAAACTTTTTTAAACTGATAGAATTAAACCAGTAAGACAGTAAGGCAGTAAAAAGACGACGAGGGAGGTTAAAATGATTGACCAAATTATCAGATTACCAGCGACGGTAGAGGCAGAGAAAATTTCAACCCATCAAAATCGAGATTACACACAGGTGCTCTACCGTTTCCTTCAATCCCTTAGAGACGGAACCTCAGCTCTTACCGTCAAGAATTATCAGAATGAGATTGACAGATTCTTCCATTTCCTCGGCCATATCTGGATCAATCAGGTTAGCCTAGGTGATCTCCTCGACTATAAAGAATCCATCAAGGCTGAAGCCCCGGCGACCAGAGCCAGGAAACTTACCATCCTCCGACGGTTTTTTTCCTTTGCCTCCACTTTCAAAACCTCTGCAATTCCCAAAGACCTTCTTTATGAAACCTTGAAAAATCCCAGAGTTCAGCAGGAAACCAGGAATATCCTCGATAATGAGGATGTCCAGAAAATCCTTTACCAAGTTGATTTGATTTCCCTTCAAGGATTTCGGGATTATCTTATCCTGGTAATTCTTTTAAAATGCGGGTTAAGAGAAGCCGAAATAACCGGGATTAAGCTTGAGGATTTCCAATCCCGAGGGGAAAACGCTTTCCTTATCGTCAAGGGAAAGGGAAACAAAACCCGAACCATCCCCATCCATCCAGAAGTATGGGTAATTACAAGAAAATACATCCAATTAACGGGAAGGTTTTTAATTTCGAGAAACGATCAGCCAAGTTATCTTTTCCTTTCCCGAAAAAAAGGAAAGCTCTCAGGGAGACATATTCAGCGGATAGTAAAGCAATATTCCGAAAAAGCAGGGATCACCAAGCCGATTTCCCCTCATAGCTTCCGGCATACCTGCGGAACGGAAATGGCATTGAATAAAGCCCCCCTCCAAGTAATCCAGAGCTTTCTTGGTCATTCTTCCCCTCAAACCACGATGAGATATGTTCATAAAGCCGAGGAATTAATTTCCGACGCCTGGAAATATAATTCAATCCCGATTGAAGTAAGGCAAACAATTCAAAAGTAAAGGAGGCAGAAATGCAAAAATTTGGCTTAGTGGTTATAGGGTTGGTTGTGGGATTAATAATATATGCCCTTGCCTCAAACATCTTGAAACCAAAAATACAGATTTTCGCAACCGGACCTTCAGAACATTCCGAATCCTCTTCATGGATTATTGAAAACGAAAGATATATACGCTGGTGCGTGGCTCAGCTTGGGACGCCCGGAGGAATAGCTTGCGTTGAAAAAGCTGATCTTCAAGCTCCCGGCGCTATCAGATCATTGTTCAAATGAGTTTTTTAATCTATTGAACTTAACCTCTCTTAATTTCATATGGCTTAAATCAATAAGGAGTTAATTTATGGCACCAAGACATAAAAAGACCGAAAACGAAGGAAAGCAGAAAACCCTCCCCTGGAACGGGGGGGAGTATATCAAATCAACCTTCTACCTTTCCCATAGCAATATGATTGCCCTTGAGAAGATCAAAACCAAGCTTTACGAGGAAAAAGGCGAGAGGATAGACAAATCTGCTTTGGTAAGAAGGGCAATCGAATTAATGGCTAAACAGGAAGGGATTATATAAAGGAGGCTATTAACATGGGAATTAGGAAATACGGTGATAAATGGGGGATCGACTATTACGATTTAAACCATATTAGAAGAAGGGAAATAATCGGGACCAATCACCAGGAAGCAAAGAAGATATTGGAAGCCCGCCTGGGCGATAAAGCCCGAGGGAAAAACCCCGATATTCCCTGGTCAAAAAGAATTACCTTTGAGGAATTTATTGGAGATTACCTTGCTTATTCAAAAGAGAATAAAAGGGCTTGGAAGCGTGACCTTACCAGCCTGAACCATTTAAAACCTTTCCTCGGGAAAAAACGATTGGACCAGATAAACCCCTTCGATATTGAGCAATACAAGCAAGAAAGAAAAAAGGAAGTCAGTCGACGGAAAAAAGCCCCCGCACCCGGTTCGATTAACCGGGAACTTGCCTTGCTTAAAAATATATTCAATAAGGCGATCCAATGGGGGAAGGCCGGGACCAATCCATTAAAGGGCGTCAAATTCCTGAAGGAGCCGGAAGGTAGGATTCGTTATCTTACCGAGGAAGAAATGACTAAACTATTAACCGCTTGCCAACCCAACCAGAAGCTTCATTTAATCGTTTTCATCGCCCTCAATACCGGGATGCGGAAAAGCGAAATCCTAAAACTCAAATGGGATCAGATTGACTGGACCCGGAAGGCGATAGTATTGACCGAGACCAAAAGCGGACGGAGGCGGGATATTTATATGGGCGATTTCTTGACGGAGAAGATCAGGGAGTTTAGAGTTAATGAAGGTAACGGCGAATATGTCTTTACCGGAAAACTTGGAAAGCCATTTTCCAACGTTAGAAAATCTTTCGAAGGTGTATTAAAAGAAGTCGGTATCCAAGATTTCAAATTCCACGATCTCCGGCATACCTTCGCAAGCCATTTAGTAATGGAAGGGATTGACTTGGTAACGGTAAAGGAACTTTTAGGGCATAGGTCTTTTAATATGACGTTGCGATATTCTCACCTTTCCCCGGACCACAAGAAGAGCGCCATTGAGCGGATGAGCGCCAAGCTGGAAGGCGAAATGGTTAATTCCGATAGGCAGATTTTGGGCAGAAGGCTAGAATACCAGGGAAGGGTTGTCAGTCTAAGTAATTGAAATTACTATAAGCGCCTGTAGCTCAGATGGATAGAGCAACGGACTTCTAATCCGTAGGTCGAGCGTTCGAGTCGCTCCAGGCGCGCCATCTATTAAAAAAAGTGAAAAGTAAGAAGTAAAAAGAAAGAAATCCGGGGCGAGAATACATCGGGAGAGCGGATATATTATAATTATTAAGGATAGGCAATTAATAATTTAGCGGATTTTTATTATAGGATTACTTCTTTGGATGGTGGGTGTAGCTCAATTGGCAGAGCACTGGACTGTGGCTCCGGTGGTTGAGGGTTCGAGCCCCTTCACTCACCCCATTTAAGCGCCCGTAGCTCAGATGGATAGAGCGTCGGACTTCGAATCCGCAGGTCGGGCGTTCGAGTCGCCCCGGGCGCGCCAGGATAAATGGGTAGTTAGCTCAGCTAGGTAGAGCAGCGGACTCTTAATCCGCGGGCCACAGGTTCGATTCCTGTACTACCCACTTTTTTTCATCCCTGATGAAAAAAAACTCCGAGCGTTGCGAGGAGCTTTGGTTTTACGCCTTTAAAAACCCCGAGTCGAAGGCGAGGGGTTTTGATTTCAAATCAAATAATGAGCTGGTTTTTTTACATTTTAAAATGCAAAGATGATTCTCTATATTCTGGAATAACCAATGACCTAATCCGCCGTCTAACTGCTCATAACCAAGGAAAGGGCGCCAAGTATACGAGATCACATCGACCGCTCTCCCTGGCCTACTGGGAAGAATTTTCCGACAAGTCGAAAGCGAGCAAGAGGGAAATCGAGGTAAAAACCTGGAATAGAGAAAATAAAATAAAATTAATCGAAACCAAGCGGGCCGCAGGTTTCCCTCGGCCTGAGGCCTCGGGATAAATCCCTCGACTTGAAGCATCAGGGCAAATCCCTCGACTTGAAGCATCAGGGCAAATTCCTCGACTTGAAATTTCGGGACTATTCCGTCTATAACAGGCCTCGGGATATACGATTCCTGGCTTTTTTTTCGGCCGTTTTTCCCTTTTTCCGCTCCGGAGAGGCGGGAAAAGCTTAAACTTGTTAATATATGTTTTGGACGAAGTAGATCTTAATCGGGCGAGAGTGGCGGAATTGGCAGACGCGCCAGACTTAGGATCTGGTCCGCATTCGCGGTTGGGGGTTCGATTCCCCCCTCTCGCACCAAATTTTATTAGGAAAAATACCCCCTCACCCTCCCCTCTCCCACCAGGGGAGAGGATTATGGTGATGGATAAAAGCTGACGGAAACACAAATGTGACGAAAGGGAAAACACCCATGAATCCAGAAACCCAGAATCTGAAAGTGGAAACCCTGGAAGTCGAGAACCAGCTGATCAAGCTCTCCGTGGAAATCCCGCTGGAGATGGTACGAGAAGAAATCGAACATGCCTACCTGCTGGTCGGCCGGAAGGCCAAGATCAAGGGCTTCCGCCCCGGCAAGATTCCCCGCGCGGTCCTGAAAAGTTACTTCCGGGAAGAGGCCGAGTCCCACGCCATTGAGCACCTGGTGGAAGATACCTACCCGGCCGCCCTGGCCCAGAAAAGTCTCGAGCCGGCCAGCCGGCCGCGGATCGAGACCGACAAGTTCGCCGCGGACCAGCCTTTCCGCTATCACGTCACCTTCGCCGTCCTCCCCCGGGTAGAGGCTCAGCGCTACCGCGACCTTTCCGTGGAAAAGCCCCGCTTCCCGGTTCAGGAAGATGACGTTCGAGCCAGCCTGGAAAAACTCCGCCAGGGGCAGACCCAGCTCAAGGCGGTCGAAGAGAACCGCCCGGTGAAAAAGGACGACTTCGTGGTCCTGGATTACCGGGTCCACCTCTCCGGCGAGAAAAAAGAAAAGGTCCAGAAGAGCATCACGGTCCAGGTGGGATCGAACCGCTTTCTCCCGGAAATGGAGGAAGCCCTGATCGGGATGAAACGGGACGAGCAGAAAGAGGCCCGGGTCACCTTCCCCGCCGACCATCCCCAGAAGGGACTCTCCGGGAAGGAGGCCGCCCTCCATCTCAAGGTGCAGGAGATCAAGGAGGCCGTTCTGCCCGAATTGAACGATGAATTCGCCCGCGAGGTATCCAGCTATCCGACCCTCCCGGAACTGACCGGCGCCATCCGGGCCAACCTCGAGAAGGAAAATCAAAACCGGGAGGAGCGGGAATTGAAAAACCGCCTCCTCGCCCAGCTGCGCGAACGTAACCCGGTCCCCCTGGCCCCCGCCGCCGTGGAGGAGCGGGCCCAGTTCCTGCTTTACCTCATGCAGTCGAACCTGGGCCAGCAGGGCTTGGCCTTCAACCTTGAAACCGAGGAGGGCAAAAAGCTCCTCGAGCGTTTCCGCGAGGAGGCGGGGAACGAGCTCCAGAACGAGATCCTTTTCAACTCGATCGCCCGGCAGGAAAACATCCAGGTGAAGGAAGAGGAAATCGAGTCGAAAATGGGCGACCTGGAGTCCCAGCGGCCGGGCCGGGGCGGGCGAGGCCGGGAGGAGGAACAGGAAAAGCTGAAAAATCAAGCCCGCCAGGACATTCTCCGAGAGCGAATCTTGGCCTTGCTCCGGATAAATGCTAATATAAAAGAATGAGAAGCACCCTGATTCCGATCGTCATTGAGCAGACCCACCGAGGGGAAAGGGCCTACGATATCTACTCGCGCCTGCTCAAAGACCGGATCATCTTCATCGGCACCCCGATTGACGACGACATCGCCAACCTGATCATCGCCCAGTTCCTCTTCCTCGAATCCGAGGATCCCGACAAGGAAATCAACGTTTACGTCAATAGCCCCGGGGGGGTGATCTCCGCCGGCCTGGCGATCTACGACACCATGCGCTTCATCCAGTGCCCGATCTCGACCCTCTGCATGGGCCAGGCCGCGAGCATGGGGGCTTTGCTCCTGGCCGCCGGGAACGCGGGAAAGCGTTTCGCCCTGCCCAACTCCCGGATCATCATCCACCAGCCGATCGGGGGGGTTCAGGGTCAGGCCACCGATATCTCCATCCACGCCAAGGAAATCATCCGGATCCGGGAGGATCTGAACCGGATCCTCGCTTTCCATACCAAACAAGACCCAGCCCGGATCGAGCGGGACACCGAGCGGGATTTCATCATGACCAGCCAGGAGGCCAAGGAATACGGAATTATCGACGAGGTGATTGCCAAGCGGAAATCGGTCCGCGCCCTTAAACCCGAAGCGGGGAAGGCCTAGTGAACCGACGGAATTTAAACGAACCGCGGGAGCTTTCCTGCTCCTTCTGCGGCAAGGGCCAGCGGGAGGTGCGCCGCCTGATCGCCGGCCCCTCGGTTTTCATCTGCGACGAGTGCGTCGAGCTCTGCAACGAGATCATCGCCGAGGAAAGGGATCGGGACGACCTTTCCGTTCCCAAAAACCGCCTCCCCCGCCCGGCCGAGATCAAGAGCATCCTGGACCAGTACGTGATCGGCCAGGAGCAGGCCAAGAAAATCCTTTCGGTGGCGGTTTACAACCATTACAAGCGGATCGACCGCAATCTTATCCCGGGGGACGTCGAGCTCCAGAAGTCCAACGTCCTGATGCTCGGGCCGACCGGCTCGGGCAAGACCCTCCTGGCCCAGACCCTGGCCCGGATCCTGGAGGTTCCCTTCGCGATCGCCGACGCCACCACCCTGACCGAGGCCGGCTATGTTGGCGAGGACGTGGAGAACGTGATCCTGAACCTGCTCCAGGCCGCCGACTACGACCTGGAAAAAACCAAGCGGGGGATCGTCTACATCGACGAGATCGACAAGATCTCGCGCAAGTCGGAAAACCCCTCGATCACCCGGGACGTCTCCGGGGAGGGGGTCCAGCAGGCCCTCCTCAAAATCATCGAGGGAACGATGGCCAACGTCCCCCCCAAGGGCGGCCGGAAGCATCCCCAGCAGGACTACATCCGGGTGGACACCACCAACATCCTCTTCATCTGCGGGGGCGCCTTTATCGGCCTGGACAAGATCGTCCAGGGCCGCCTCTCCGCGAGCGGGATCGGCTTCGGGGCCAGGATCCTGAGCAAGAAGGAGAAAAAAATCGGGGAAATCCTCCGCGAGGCCCAGCCCGAGGACCTGATTCGCTACGGGTTGATCCCGGAATTCGTCGGCCGGCTCCCGGTGGTGGCCGCCCTGGACGAGCTGGAGGAAGCGGACCTGGTCAGCATCATGACCAAGCCCAAGAACGCGCTCCTGAAGCAGTATCAAAAACTCTTCGAGATCGAAGGTGTTAAACTGAAGTTCACCGAGGATTTTTTAAACGCGGTCGCCAAGGAAGCCCAGCAGCGGAGCACCGGGGCCCGGGGTCTCCGGGCCATTCTCGAGCAGGTGATGCTCAACATCATGTATGACCTCCCCTCCAAGAGCGAAGTCCGGGAGGTGATCCTGAACTCCGAGGTGCTCCAGCAGGGGAAGGACCCGATCCTGGTTTACGGGAAAACCGCCGTCGGGACGGCCTGAGATCCCCGGTTCGGACTAAAGGAGGTAGGAGTATGGCCTTCAGCATCGATAATCGCGGCGCTTTCATCCCCGGGGCCAAGGGCCAGGTCATGCCCCTTTTGCCCCTCCGGGACATTATTGTTTTTCCCCACCTGATCGTTCCGCTCTTCGTCGGCCGGGAAAAGTCGGTCGCGGCTCTGAACATGGCCATGACCCGGGAGCGCGAGATCTTCCTGGTGGCCCAGCGGAACGCCAAAACCAACGACCCCAAGCCCGAAGACATTTACTCGGTGGGGACCGTTTCCACCATTCTCCAGATGCTCAAGCTCCCGGACGGGACCGTGAAGATCCTGGTCGAGGGGAAAAAGCGGGCCCGGGTCAAGGATTTCCTCCCCCGGGACGACTTTTACCTGGTCGAGCTCGAGGAGATCCAGGATAGCCAGGAAGAAGGCCCGGAAACCCAGGCCCTGGTCCGCAATACCATCTCCGCCTTTGAGGCCTTCGTCAAGCTGAACAAGAAGATCCCCCCGGAAATGATCGTCACCGTCGCCGGGATCGATGACCCCTCCCGCCTGATCGACGTGATCTCCCCGCACCTGGATGTAAAGCTCGAAGAGAAACAGAAACTCATCGAGATCGTGGACCTGAACCAGCGGCTCGAAACCATTTTCACCTTCCTCCAGGGGGAGATCGAAATCCTCCAGATCGAGCGGAAGATTCGGGGCCGGGTCAAGAAGCAGATGGAAAGGACCCAGAAGGAATACTACCTGAACGAGCAGATGCGGGCGATCCAGAAGGAGCTCGGCCGGAAGGACGAGTTCCAGACCGAGATCCAGGACCTGGAAAACAAGATCAAGCAGAAAAAACTATCCGAAGAGGCCTTAGACAAGACCACCAAGGAGCTGAAGAAGCTGAAGCTCATGCCCCCAATGTCGGCCGAGTCCACGGTCAGCCGGAACTACATCGACTGGATCCTCTCCCTGCCCTGGCAGGAATACACCGAGGACAAGATCGATCTCGACTCGGCCGAGAAGATCCTGGAAGAGGATCACTACGGCCTGAAGAAGGTCAAGGAACGCATCCTCGAATACCTGGCGGTCCAGAAGCTGGTGGGCAAGCTCAAGGGCCCGATCCTCTGCTTCGTGGGGCCCCCGGGGGTAGGGAAGACCTCCCTGGGAAAATCCATCGCCCGGGCCACCAACCGGAAGTTCGTGCGGATTTCCCTGGGCGGGGTTCGGGACGAGGCCGAGATCCGGGGGCACCGCCGCACCTACATCGGCGCCCTCCCGGGCAAGATCATCCAGTCGATGAAGCGGGCCGGCTCCTCGAACCCGGTCTTCCTGATCGACGAGGTGGACAAGATGAGCACCGACTTCCGGGGCGACCCCTCGGCCGCCCTGATGGAGGTCCTGGATCCCGAACTCAACAACTCCTTCAACGACCACTACCTCGACCTGGACTACGACCTCTCCAAGGTCATGTTCATCTGCACCGCCAACGTCCTCCACTCCATCCCCGGCCCCCTGCAGGACCGGATGGAGGTCATCCGCCTGCCCGGCTACACCGAGGATGAGAAGCTCAACATCGCCAAGCACTTCCTCCTGCCCAAGCAGCTGGAGGAGCACGGGCTGAAAGACAAGAAGATCGCCTTCTCGGACGCCACCATTTACGGGATCATCCGCCACTACACCAAGGAGGCGGGGGTGCGCAACCTGGAGCGGGAGCTGGCCAACATCCTCCGCAAGATGGTCAAGAACATCGTCCGGACCCCCACGGAGGAGCCGATCTCGATCACCTTCAACAGCCTTCGGAAGTACCTGGGCGTCTACAAGTTCCGTTTCGGCCAGAAGGAAAAAGAAAATCGGGTGGGGATGAGCACCGGCCTGGCCTGGACCGAGATGGGGGGAGAAATCCTGCACATCGAGGTCGCTACCATGCCGGGGAAGGGCGAGCTGACCATCACCGGCAACCTGGGCGACGTGATGAAGGAGTCCGCCCGGGCGGCGATGAGCTACGTCCGCTCCCGGGCCCGGGCCCTGAAGCTTCCGCTGGATTTCTATCAGAAGATAGACATCCACATCCACATCCCGGAGGGGGCCATCCCCAAGGACGGGCCCTCCGCCGGGATCGCCATCGCCACCGCGATCGCCTCGGTTTTCGCCAAGATCGCGGTCAAGCACGAAGTGGCCATGACCGGCGAGATTACCCTCCGGGGCCGGGTCCTCCCGATCGGGGGGCTGAAGGAAAAGATCCTGGCCGCCCACCGGAGCGACATTAAAAAGATCCTGATCCCGACCGACAACGAGAAAGATCTCTCCGAGGTGCCGGAGGCCGAGGAAAAAGAGGATTACGCCGGGGCCCCGCTCCCGGCGCCCGCGCCCGCCCCGGCCAACATCACCCGGCAGTAACTTCGAGTTTCTGGTTACGGGTTTCGAGTTTCTGGTTAAAAATTCGAAACCCGTTTTTTTGTTCCGCCGACGTCACCCCCTGCCCCAACCGCCGGCACTTTTCCATTCGAAATCTTTTAACCCGAAAAATGCTGTTAGTATTTTCGAATATTATGTAGTTGCCCGATTTATCGGGCGATTTTGAAAACAGCCGATGAATCGGCAGACTACAAAAAAATACGTCCGCGAAGGACGGAAGAACGGATTCAATCGCATTTTTCGGGATAAATAATGACCGAAAAAATCGGTCGGTGGACACCCGCTATGTTTTAGTAGCGGGC
>JAPLJI010000169.1 GCA_026388655.1 Pseudomonadota bacterium | reverse complement strand
GCCTTCGCGGGCCAGGTCCCTCCAGTAATCCACGTGCTGGGCCACCTCGGCCAGGCGTTTGGGCTCCTTCCGGCCTCCGCGGCTTGCGGCGATCCGGGGGTGATGCAGATTTTCGTAAATCCAGAGATAGCGTTGCAGGGGAGGGGAGACCGGCCTCCAGAAATGAGGGGCGATGTAGGATACGTTTTCGATCGGGCGGCCATAGACGAGTTCGCCCAGGCGGGGGAGCCAGAAACCATAATCCAACTTATTAAAAGTCATGAAAACGCTCCAGACCAGCCCGTCCTTTTTATGGGGGTCGGCCAGGTCAACCAGGTTCTGGGTGGGTTTACCCTTGCTATCGATAAAATGGGGGGTTTTAAAGACCGGATGGTCTTTATCCACATAGATGTTTTCCCGGTAGTCCATAGAAATATTCTTATATCATATAATTTTAATAGTTAGCAAGAAAAGAAGCTGGTTTAACTGATCAATCCCTAAATACTAATTGCCCTTGACATAATGCCCCAGAGGGGGTAATTGTATACAAAAATTTGCGGGAGTTAATTTGATTTCTATTAATTTATTAAAAGGGTAAGGTTCAAAACAAAGGAGGGAAAAGGATATGGCTGAAGACGTGAAAATCATGGGAATGCCGGCGGAATCGGGCCGGTGGATTTATGTAATTGCGGGCATGCTTATGAATTTTTGCCTGGGGGCCATATATGCGTATGGTATTCTGAAAGTTCCTTTGCAGGCTTACTTTAAAACCCTCGGATTGGAAGCATCGGCAACTCAGATGTTATATCCATATATTGTTTTTCTTTTTGTATTTGCTTTATCAATGCCCTTGGCCGGCCCGTATATCGAAAAATTGGGGCCGAAAAAAGTCGCTATGATCGGAGGCATTCTAACGGGTTTGGGTTGGTTTCTGGCCTCGATGGTAACGACGCCGACCAGTCTGGCCATTTTTTATGGGATTATTGGCGGCCTCGGAGTGGGAATCGCCTATGGGGCTCCCATCGCCGTATCGGCAAGATGGTTTCCCGATAAACGCGGCCTCGCGGTTGGCTTGACGGTGTTGGGGTTCGGGTTCTCCGCGGCTTTGATCGGTCCAATCGCTGATGCAATCACGAAGTATTACGAGACCAGTGGCGGAATATTGGTTACCTTCAAAATATTTGGAATATCTTTTCTGATTCTTATAACGCTTTTATCCTTACTGATGAAATTTCCTCCTTCGGGTTGGATCCCGAAGGGATGGAAGCCGCCGGTATCCAAAGCCGGGGCAGTTCCGGCACAAGATTTTATGAGAGGCGAGATGGTCAAAACCTCGACTTTTTATGGTTTATGGTTTTGCTATACGATTGGAACTCTCGCCGGGCTAATGGCAATAGGTATTGCCAAATCGGTTGGACTGGAAGTAGGCGCTAATGCCGGGATGGATAAGGTCGCGGCGGGTGTTTTAATGACCAGCCTGGTCATTCCTTTTGCCGCTTGTAATGGATTCGGGAGACCGATCTTTGGAGTATTAACCGACAAACTTAATCCCAGAAACGCGGCTTTAGTATCATATGTCCTGATTATAATTGCTTCGTTGCTTTTATATTTTAATCCTGCCAGCGTTTTAATTTACACGATTAGTTTTGTCATTCTTTGGGGTTGCCTGGGTGGCTGGCTGGCGATAGCGCCGACGGCGACCGCGAGCTATTTTGGCACTAAAGACTATGCCAAGAATTATGGTTTGCTGTTTACGGCTTATGGCGCCGGCGCGGTGATCGGAAACCTTTTGGCGGGTCAAATGAAGGATATTTTCGGAGCCTATCTCAGGGTTTTCCCGATCGTGGCGGGGCTGGCAGTTTTGGGGATGATTGTTGCGCTCCTCACCCTGAAGCCTGCGGCCGCGAAGAAGTAAAAAAACAAAGAAAGTTACGATCTGGATTAGCGGGGCTGGTTCGAATGAACCAGCCCCGCTAATTTTGGGGCCGTGATCAACCAAAAAATGCAGTTATTATTTTTTACTGCTTTGTAGTTGCCCGATTCATCGGGCTCTTTTGAAAACCGCCGATTAATCGGCACAATAAAGTGCAACCGGGAAGATTAGACAACTATTCAAATTGCGTTTTTCGGGTTTAAAGGCGCCCGATAAATCGGGCAACTACATTATTTGAGAATACCAAATGCATTATTCGGGCAGGCTGCGGGTTATTTTTTCGTTTTTCTTTGGGATCGGAAAACCACGAAGACAAGCAGGAAAATCAATCCGGTCAAGTAGGAACTGGATTTGGCTTCGGAGGAACCACTCGGGGTCGCGCACGAACAGCCCGAGGTTTTTTCTCTTGCCACCACCCCGGTGCCGGAAAGGTTGATCATCAATTCGGGTTCATCCTGAACATCGGAGGTGATCTGCAGATTTCCCGCGCGGGTTCCGATCCAGGTCGGGGTAAAACGGATCACCAGGTTTTGCGATTCTCCCCCGGCTAAAGTTAAAGGCAGCTCGGGCGGGGAAGTAATCGCAAAGTCCCCGTCCCCGTTCCAGCTCAGATTGGAGATGACGAGATCCCCCTGGGCGGTGTTGGTGACGGCCAGGGGTGTTTCCTGGAATTCCCCGATATTAACTTCCCCGAAATCCAGCTGCCGGCCGGAAACCAGAAGGTGAGGGGACCCGGCAGAGGCGGCCAGGCCGTTTCCCCGGACAGGGATTTCCACAAGGGGGAATCCCAGGTCGTTGGAGGAGATGGAAATGCTTCCGTTGAAATAGCCTGTGGAGGAAGGGAGGAAACGAACGGGGAGATCATAAGTGCTCTGAGGAGAGATGACCTGGGGCAGGGTCGGCGGTTGGGGGAGAGAGAATCCTGCCCCGGTGACCGATATTCCGTCAATAACCAGATCCGCCGTGCCCAGGTTACCCAGGGAGAAGGTCAGGTCCTGGGCCGAACCCGCGACCACGTTGTTGAAATCAATCTCGGAGGGAGAAAATTCGAGTTGGGGCCGGGGGGGGGCTTTGCCCGTTCCGAAAAGGGGGATTATTCGGATGGGGGTCTGAGGGTTGTCTGAGTTCAGCGTAATTGAACCTTCGAAGTCTCTGGGGTAAGCGGGGGAAAAGCTAACCCGGATTTGCTGATTCGCGGAGGCAGCGAGGGTAAGCGGAAGCGGGGGAGGATCAACCAGGGAAAATCCGGATCCGGAGAGGGTATAAGAAATTATTTGTAAATCCTGGGTTCCCCGGTTCTCGATTGTAAAAGAAAGTTCCTTGTCGGAATTGACTTCCACCGTGCTGAAATCCAGGGAGCTGGGGGAGACCAAAAAAGTCGGTGGTGGACCGGGTGGCTGCGGGACCGCCCCGATTCCGGAAAGAGAGACCGTGGCCGTGGGACTCGCGGGGGCCTCTGAATGGACCTGAACCTGCCCGGAATAAATGGCGGTGACGGGGGGGGAAAAAACCACCTGAATGTTCTGGGAGTTGCCCGGATTGATCTGGAATGGTTGGGAGGGGGGTGAAGGCAGGGAGAAACCGGTTCCGAGCAGAGAAATGGAACTGACCGTGAGGAGGCTTCCGCCGGTGTTCAGGATCGCGAAAGCCAGGCTTTTTGATCCGCCGATGCCAACCGTCTGAAAGTCCAGGAAAACGGGGGAGAGTTGGATGTCCGGCAGATACGCTCCCGAACCGGTCAGGGCCAGGCGGACGGCTGGTTTCCGGGGATCGTTCGAGGAAATGGCCAGGGTGCCTGAATAAGTAGAAACGCCGGTGGGGTGAAAACTGAGATTGAGATTCTGGCTGCCGCCGGGGCCGAGGGTCAGGGGGAGGGCGGGGGGCGAGGAGAGGGAGAACTGCGAGGGGGAGATCGAAAGCGAGGTGATCGAAAGGCCGGCGTTTCCCTGGTTTCCCAGTTGGAGCGCGAGGGAAGTGGTATGACCTGTCAGCACCGGTCCGAAATCGACCGTAGGGGCGGGGCTGACGGTCAGATCGGGGGAGTACACCCCTTGGCCCTGGAGGGAGACCGCGATGTCACCGCCGTTGGATTGAACGGTCAAGGTTCCCGCGAGCGTGGCCGTGGAGGAGGGATGGAAGACCAGGTCCAGGGCCTGCTGGCTCCCCGGCGGGAGGGTCAGGGTGAGGGCGGGGGGCGAGGAGAGGGAGAACTGCGAGGGGGAGATCGAAAGCGAGGTGATCGAGAGGTTGGCATTGCCGATATTATGAAGGTATATTTTCTGGCGCGATTCCTGTCCCACCCGGGTGTTCGGGAAAACCACGTATTCGTCCTCGGCTTTTAAAAGCGGCGTGGGGGGGAGGGAGGCCGGGGTCCACCTGATGGCCAGGTTGCTGGTCAGAACCGCCTGATTGTAACTGTACGGCGACCCCCAGTCAGGGTTGATTTGCAGACCGGAACTGGCGGAGGCACCGTAGTTATAGGGTGAGTTGGTTCCGAAGTACGTGTCTTTATACTGGAACAGAATCCAGTCGGATTCCTCGGGGAAGACAACCTGGAAAGTTACTCCCGATAGGGTTGATGGATAATGCCCCAGGTTCCTCCATTCAATCACGAACCGGCGGTAGGGGGCGGTGCCTGTGACGTCATAATAGACGTTGTTCGTGCTGTTTGGGACCAGGTCATCCCAGAAAGGAGCGACCAGGCTGGCCTGATAAGGATCGGGGAGGGAACCATTGGCGGAATAGACCGGTCCCCGGGAGAAACTCAGGGCGCCGTTGTCGCCGACGTAAAGCTGGGAATATTGCAGTCCGTAAAATCGGAGCGGGAAAGGCGGGGTCAGCAGGACGTATGTATCGTCGAGGAGATTGAGCTTGGATCCCGTGATATTTACCCAGTTATAAGAGATGACGGCCGAGTTGTAAGTAATAAGCGGACCGACCCGGACCGCCGCGGGCCGGGTTTCCTGACCGTTTTTAAAATTCAGGGTGTAATCCCCGGCGCTGGTGGGGGTCCAGGTGCCGGAATAGTACCCGTCCGAGGACTGCGGGTCGGGACTGGCCCCGTCGTCAAGGAGCGTGAGGGTGTCCCCTCCGATCTGGACCTGGACGGGGCCGGCCGGGTCCCCGCAGTTGATATTAAGGGCTTCGAGCTTGACCGGGGAATTGATGACCGCGTAATCGGGCTCCAGTACCGGGGCGCGGATTCCGAAGACGCGGCTTCCGGAACAGAGCATGGAACCGGTGGCGTCGATTCTTTTCCCGGTCAGGGTTTTCCCGGACAGGGAGGCGAGGGGGTCGCCCCCCGCCAGGATCAGGTTGCGGATGGTTTTCCCCGACCGGCCCGGGTCCTGGGCTTTGAGCAGGGCGGCGAGGCCGGCCACGTAGGGGGCGGCCATGGAGGTTCCGGAAAAAGTGGCATAGGGGCTGGACCCGGAGGCACCCCCTTGAGTGCATTCGTCCAGGCTTCCCGGGCAAGTGCTCAGGATGTTAACTCCCGGGGCTCCGACGTGGATCGAGCGCGGCCCGAAATTGGAGAAATTGGCCAGCAGGTTCTGGCTGTCGGCGGCCGCCGCCGCGACGAGATTGGGCAGGTCGAAAGCCCCCGGGTATTCGGGGCTTTCGTCGCTGTTCGCGCTCGAGTTCCCGGCGGCGGCGAAAAAAAGGATATCGGCGTCGATTTGGCTCCGGATCGCTTCCGCGAGTGAGCGCGAATAGCCCGGACCGCTCCAGCTGTTGCTGGTGGCCAAGATCGGGATCCCCAGGTCTTTCAGGTCCTGGGCGTATTGCAGGCAGACGATCGCGTCCGAGATGTAGCCGTTGCCGGAGGAATCGAGAAACTTGCAGGCCGCGATCCGGACCGTCCAGTTGACCCCGACCACGCCCAGGCCGTTGTTACCGACGCCGCCGATGATTCCGGCCACGTGGGTTCCGTGCCCGTTGTCATCCATCGGGTCGTTCAAGACATAACCGGAGGGGGGAGTGACCTCGCCCCCCTCCCCCACGGCGTTGATCCCGTGGAGGTCGTCCACGTAGCCGTTGCCGTCGTCATCCAGGCCGTTTCCAGGGATTTCTCCCAGGTTGTTCCAGATGTTATAGACGAGGTCGGGATGGGTATAATCTACCCCGGTGTCGTTCACTATCACCACTACGCCCGTACTGCCCATGGTGTATTCCCAGGCGTCCGGGGCGTTGATATTGGATAGACCCCAGAGTTGTCCGAAAAGCGGGTCGTCCGGGGTGCGGGTGGCGCTGACCAGGTAGTCGGGCTCGGTGTAAATAACGAGTGGGCTGTGTCGGAAAAGTTCCAAAACCGCTTCCAGGGATTTTTCCGCCGGGACGGTCAGGAGTTGCAGGTGGGGGACGATCTCGAAACGCCGGGAAACGGTGGCCTCGGCCAGGGCGAGAAGGTCAATATAACCGGGGGAATCGGGCGGGGCGGCTTTGAATTTGACCAGGATTCGCCGGGGATGGGCCCCCGTCCCGGCCCAGGCTGATTTTTTGGAGGGCAGCCACCCGCAAACCAGGAGGCCGGCAAGAAAAATTGAGAGGACGATTTTAATGAGCCGGTTCATAAAGAGCGCTAATCTATTTACCATACGCCAGGAGCAATGAGCGATTGGCTCCGGGTTCCCGAAAAGGGCTGTTGTCATCCCTGCCCCGCATCAGAGTGCGGGATAAACTCCAGCAGGGATCCAGGATTTTGTTTGTCTGGATTCCCGCTTCCGCGGGAATGACGGATAAGGATATGTACCAATTATCCGGATTTCCGTAATTAGCATCTTTTCGCTTTATTTTCAAAGCTCCCTTTCTAAAGTAAAGTCGTTAAAAATCGCGAGGTATTCCCGCTTCTCCTCAGCGGTAAGCCAGCTTTCCCTCCGGTATTCGGGGTTTTTCCCCAGGTTTTTCGATTTGGGGATCCAGAGGGGATTGTAGGGGAGGAGGGCCAGGCGTGCAATCCCCAGTTCTTTCAGAAATCGGGCGAGATTCTGGAGATTTTCCCGGGAGGCCGTGACCTCGGGGATCAGGGGAATGCGGGGGAGAACCGGGACGGAATTTTGCCGGACCAGGCCGCGGAAATTTTCCAGGATCTCCGCGTTGGGCTGGCCGGTAAACAGGGAATGCAGGGAGGAATCGGCAAACTTGAGATCGAAATAGATGAGGTCCAGGAAGGGAAGGACCTTTTCCGCGAATTTATTGAAGTTAAAGAATCCGGTGGTTTCGATGTTCAGGTGGACGCCCTTTTCCTTCAGGAGCCGGGCCAGGTCGCCCAGGTAATCGAGGAAGACCGTGGGTTCCCCTCCGGAGAAGGTCACCCCGCCGCCGGAATTCTTGAAAAAGGGAAGGTCCTGGGCCAGGAGCCGGGCCAGTTCCTCGGCCGGGTAAAATTTCCCGATCATTCTTCGGCCCCGACCGGGACAGGCCTCCACGCAGAGACCGCAGCTCTGGCAGAGTTTCCGGTCGATCCGGCCCGGGTCACCCGAGGGCATGGCCCCGTGCGGGCAGGCCCGGAGGCATTCCCCGCAGTTCCGGCATTCGGCGGGGTTAAAGAGGATCTCGGGGCCGGCCTCCTGGCACTCCGGGTTGTGGCACCAGGTACAGGAAAGCGGGCAGCCTTTGAAGAAAACGGTGGTGCGGATACCCGGCCCATCGTCGAGGGCATTGCGCTTCAAATCGGCGATTAAGGGGCGGCGCTTTTCCAAATTTCTAATTCCTAATTTTTAATGTCCAATCAAATCCCAAGCCCTAATTAATGATTAATGAATTTGAATTTTAGATGGGAAATTTGACATTAGAAATTTTTACTTTGGACATTGATTAGAAATTCGTCATTAGAAATTAGGAATTTTAAGGCAGCGTTTAAATTTTGGGATTTTTTTTATTTTCCCAGCTGCCTTTCGATCCGGCCGATGAGCTCTCCCTGCATATTCTTGTTCAGCTCGGTGAAGTAAGCGTTGTAACCGGAGATCCGCACCATCAGGGTCCGGTAATTCTCCGGGTGGCGCTGGGCGTCCCGGAGGGTTTCGGTGGAAACCACGTTGAACTGCATCTGCATCCCTCCCAGGTCGAAGTAGGACTTGGCGTAGGCGGTGAAGTAATCCAGGGTCTGGGCCTGGCTGTCCCGGGGGTCGGGGACCACTTTCACGTTAAAGGCGATATTGTTGGGCATTTTCAGGGGGTCGAGCCCGGCGACGGTCTGGATGTTGGCGAGGAAGGAATCGTGGGGATTGGGCGCGGGGGTAATCCCGGGCGTGAAAGGCAGGAAGCGGAGACGGCCGCTCGGGAGGGCGCCGGAAAGGTTGCCGAAGGCGACGTGGTTGGACATGCTCCAGAAGCCCGAGGTGTATTTTCCGCCCCGGTAGTTTTGCTGGGATTGATAAGCGTCGTAGATGAAGTTAATCAGATGATCGGCGATCTCCTTCACCTCCGGGTCGTTGGACCCGAACTTGGGGATTTTGTTCTGGATCCGGGTGTGGAGATTCTCGTAACCGACGAAATTTTGCTCCAGGGCTTTTAAAAGGGCGGGGAGGTCGACCCGTTTTTCCTCGTAGACCAGTTTCTTGATCGCCATCAGGGAATCCACCACGTCGGAGAGGGCGACCAGGGCCGATCCCGAGCTGTTGTACATCGCTCCCCCCTCGATCAGGTCTTTTCCCTTTTCCATCGGCCCGTCAATCAGGGCGGAGAGGAAGGGCGTGGGCCGGATAAATTTATGGGATTCACCGAGGAGATTGTTGCATTCGACGGACTGGTCAATCAGGTAGCGGAGCTGGCGATAGTAGGTGTCCCGGAAACTTTCAAAGCTCCGGAAGTTCGGGCCGGTGATTTCCCCGGTCTCCGGGCCGATCTTCTCCTGGATCAGGGGGTGGACGCCGTTGTAAAAAGTCATCTCCAGGGGCGCGACGAGATTTAAAAGCATGCAGTTGGTATGCCCGTAATGCCGTCCGGCGCTGGTGGGCTCCACGCAGCCGGTGGCGCACCAGTCCCGGGCGTGCTCGGGGGCGAAGCCCTGGTTTTCGAGGGAGGCGATCATCGCGCGGTCGTTGTGGATGGAAGGGGTGGAACCGGTGATCCAGTTCACCTCGCAGAGCCGGCGCAGGTATTCCCGGGAATTGACCTCTGGGTGGTAGCGGGCGTTCAGGTTGGGGTCGCGCAGGCAGAGCATCTCCGCCACCTTGAGGATGATATAGGTCATATCGGTGACCGCGTTCGAGCCGTCCTCGTTGACGCCGCCGATGGTCAGGGCCTGGTCGCTCGAGCTGCCGGCAAAAAGATAGTTCCCGACATCCGGTACCATCGGCAGGTGATCGGTCACCCGGAGGAAAAGACAGCCCAGGAGTTCGATCGAGCGCTTGATGATCTCCCCGCGCTCGGCTTCATCCCGGGCCTGGGCCATTTCCTTCAGGAAAAAAGGATTGAACCACTTGTCCAACCGGCCCAGGGAGAAGCCGGCATTGGTGTTTTCCTGGTGCAGGCAGAGCCAGGTGATCCAGACGGCGTTGACCGCCTCGGCCAGGGTTTCCGAGGGGCCGGCGGGGACCTGGGCGCAGATCCGGGAGAGCTCGAGGAGTTCCGCTTTCCGGACCGGGTCCGCGCCCTCGGG
>JAPLJI010000179.1 GCA_026388655.1 Pseudomonadota bacterium | reverse complement strand
GTAGGGCTTACAGGCCGGAGGGTAGGAGCCTACGGCTCGGAGAGGTGAGGGGATCGTACCATCTTTATATTTTTTTCCATCTTTTATTAGACAGAATGATTACCCGGTGATATTCTGGACGGCACAGGTTACAAAAACAATTCGTTGCCAGGGATAAAAATTGAAGGCATGATCCCCGGGTACCGAAAACCATACGCTTTTACTGAACATGAGGCGATTATGGCGGCGAATGTTTTGAACAGCCAGAATGCGGCATGAATAATCTAAAAGTTTTATATTTCTTTATTCCGCAATCCGAAATCCGCATTCCGCAATCATCATATATCAATCGTGGATCGGATTAACCGCCCCTACTACTTCCTCTCCCCTTTGCGGGAGAGGATCAGAGGAGAGGGGGAAGGCAAACAAATATTCGGCTCGACGGTGTTTTAATTGAACGCGGAAGCTGTAATGGAATTGGAACGACAAGTTAAAGACCTAGCCCTGGAATTCGTGTGCGGAGGACCGGAAGCTGGGGAAGAAAATCGAGGCGCTTTTGTCCAATGTCAAGGGCTGACCCCTTATTTTCAAATGCAAAGGTAAAGACCTGAGCCTAGAGGGAGGGATAATGGTGAAAAGCGAAATTAATAATTTCGATCACTTGAAGAACATTGGTATTGACCCGAATGCCTTGAGCCGCTTGGTTGATACTATCAAAGCAGACATTGCTCAAAAGCTATATGACGGGGCCGTTTTTATTGTGGCGCGTCACGGAAAAATCGCGGTGCATCAGGCGATCGGTTATACCGACCTGGCTAACAAGCGCGCAGCAAAGAAGGATGACGTGTTCCATCTTATGTCGATAACGAAACAATTGACAACCGTCGTGGTTCTCCAGGCCGTCGACCGGGGCGACTTTTCGCTTAACACAAAGGTCTGCGAAGTAATCCCGGAATTCGGGGTCAAGGGCAAGCAGAACATAACCGTCAAGCATATCCTAACCCACATGAGCGGAATGAATACCGAACTACCGTTTTTACTGCCTCCAAAGCAAGCCGTGAATATCCACAAGCTGGTCAACGCGGTCAGCAATGAGCGCCTGTTCCGCCTCCCGGGAAAGGTAGTTTCGTATAATGCCTTGACGGCCCACGCGATTCTGGCGGAGATGGTCTGCCGGCTGGATAAGGCCAAGCGTCCGTTCCGCCAGATAATGGCCGATGATCTCTTCAAGCCGCTCGGGATGAATAATACTTCGCTCACCCTGCGGCCGGACCTCGCGGACCGCAGGGTTCCAATCACGACGCGGTATGCGAGACCCGGACTCTTCGATCCCATGATGGTTGAATCAATGAACATGCTCTGCACGGAAGAAACAGAGTCTCCCTCCGGGGGGGTAATCGGGACCGCTTCGGATATGTTCCGTTTCGCGGAAATGTTACGGCGGGGGGGAGAGCTTGACGGGGTGCGAATCCTGTCCCCCGCGATCGTCAAGACTGCCACTACGAATCAGACGGGATTGCTTCCCAATGATATCTTTGATTACGCCCGGGAAATGCGGGGGTGGCCGGAATGGCCGGCGTATATCGGGCTTACGTTCTTCCTGCGCGGCGAGGGGATATTCCCGACGCCGATGGGGATCGCCGCCCTGGGTAGACCCGGAGCGGGACCTCACTTTCGTATGTTTGACGGCCGGGCTTATGGAAGACAGCGATAATATCCTTCGCTTTCAGAAGCTGTCTGACATGGTCGTCGCCGCCGTGGTCGACTGAGACGGGTTCGGACTTCGGGTAATGTGAACAATATCGGGGCCGGTCTTATCCATTGGGAAAGAAAAGATGGGGTCAGCCCTTGACATTGGATATTATGCGAGATAATTTAGCTCAAAGATGATTAAGGGCATCAGGAGGAACAAAGATCTTGGCCAGACCGTTGCGGGTTGAATATGAGGGGGCATTTTATCATGTGACCTCCCGGGGGAATGAGAAGAAGGAGATCTTTTCCGCGCCGGAGGATTACGAGCAGTTTAAGACCTATCTTTACGAGGCCCGGGAGAAAAAGGGATATTGCGATTTATCTTTTGAAGAGGTATTCCGGTTTGACGAATCGTCAGATTGGAGACATGTTCGGGGGCATCAGTTTTTCGGCGGTATCGAAGTTGGTCAAGCGATATTCCCCGCGGGTTGCAGAGGATCGGAAACTGGGGAAGAAAATCGAGGCGCTTTTGTCCAATGTCAAGGGCTGACCCCTTGCTCTCTTGCTGCCCGGCAAATAAGAATGGATACCCTAGAAAAAAGGATTAAAGATTTTGTCAAAGCGCAGGGGGTGGCCGTGGTCGGCATCGCCGGCCCCGAACGGCTGGACGGCCCGCCTTCCCTCGATCCGACCTATACCATGAAGGGGGCCAGATCGATTGTCAGCCTGGCCCTGCCGATGGACGTGGGCCCCATTTACGATTTTCTCTCCAAGAAAAACATCGCGCCCCACGGGCTGGATCAGACCAGGATGAACCAGAAGCTTTTCCGGATCACCACCCGGACCGCCGAGTTCATCCGGAAAGAGGGGTTCCGTTCCGAAGCGGTGCCTTCCAATAACAGCTACCGCCGGTCCCCGGACATGTTCGCCACCCACCCGAGCTTCTCCCACCGTTTCGGCGCGATCGTCTCCGGGATCGGCGGCCAGGGCTGGTCGGGCAACGTGATGACCAGGGAATACGGGGCCGCGGTTTACCTGGGCACGGTGGTTACGGAAGCGGTGCTCGCGAGCGATCCGCCGCTTTCGCCGCGCCACTTTATCGACGGTTACTGCCGGACCTGCAAGATCTGTGAGAAAACCTGCGCTTCCGGGGTGTTCGAGGACCAGGCGGAGGAGGATGTCCTCCTGAACGGCGAGCTCCACCCGCGCGGCCGGCGCCGGAGCATTGATTTCTGCAATGCCACCTGTTTCGGCCTGCATTCGCTCTCGCGGGATAAAAAGTGGACCTCCTGGGGAGACCACTGGATCCCGGGGTGGGTTGATCATCTTCCCGACGGCTCCCGAAAAATAAAAATCCGCTACGACCTGCTCAAGGCCGGGTCACTGACGGGGGATTCCACGCCCCGTTACGATCTCATCCGGAGGATCGGGAGCGAGCTGCATCCCGAGGAGCTGATCGATGGTTACGTAACCAGCGGGGCCGAGAAGCAGCCGGAGCAGGTCCGGTTCCGGGATTACCTCCTGCCTTTTGCCCGGAAAATCGGGGTTACCAACGCGGAAGATCTCCGGGACGAGCGGATCCTGACCTGCGGGCAGTGCGCCCTGGTCTGCGGTCCGACACTCGAGGAAACCCGCCGGCGCTACCAGGCGCTCTTGGACGGTGGGCTGGTCGTCCCCGGGCCGGGCGGGGAGATGACGCGGGCGGCGACTTTCGCGGAAGCGGTTGAGCTCCGGCGGAAATATCCCCTGAAGACTCCCCGGTTAAAAATGCTCCGGGACGGTCTGGCGTCAACCGCGATGTGGGCCAGGTATTATCTGGGGATTGAGCCCCGGTCGCTCTGGCAGGGATTTTTGTACAGCCGCAAACTCCGGAAGGCCCGGTCGGAAAAAAAGGCGCCGGCCTGACCAGGAAAAAAACGTAACTGTATAAATCGCCCCCTCACCTCTCCGAGCCGTAGGCTCCTACCCTCCGGCCTGTAAGCCCTACGGGCTGGAAGCGGAGCCGGAGGCCTCGCCCTCTCCTTCAGGACGAGCCTTCAGGATGAGCCTTCAGGACAAGTCCCACGGAGGGGAGAGGGAAGAGAGAAGGGTAAAATTTAGACGGATACGGAGAAAGAATTGTACTACCCGGACCTGCCGATCTCGGTGGCCTTTGGCGCGATCCTGACGGCGACCAGTCTGCCTGCCGGAAAAACCCCGGATTTTAAAGAGGTTTCCCGGAGAAGCTTCTGGCAGGTGCTCATCTACGGCCTGTTTTTCCACTGCCCGGATTCAACCTTCGCTTTCATCTGGTACCCGGACTGGAACCTGGGCTACTATTTTCCCTTTGCAAAGGTCGGCGGGGCGGGCGTGGTTTTCCTCGAGCTTTTATTGCTGGGGCTTTTATTTTTCGGGAGATGGCTGGCGCTGAAAGCGGCCCGGAAGAAGGCCGGGCTGGTCTGGCTTCCCATTCTGACCATGTTCCTCGTTTTCGGGGCGGTGATGTTTCTGGTTTTTGACCGCTATATCCATTCCGGGAGCTATGAAACCTATCGGGCGGGGCTGGCGCCCCTGGCCTCCGCCGACCCGGTTTTTCAGATGTTCACCACTCTGGCGGGTTTCTATCTCTTGACGCCCTTCGTTTTGATGAATTTATATAATATCCTGATACATCGGTATGGGGTGGGACGCGTTAAAAAACGAAATTAAGCGGTTGCTGTAGTTGCCCAATTTACTTGTCCCGACTTCAGAGGGATTTATCCCGATACGGGAGGGATTGGGCGAATTTAAAACAGCCGATAAATCGGCGAACTACAAGGGGAGGAAATATCTATACCATCCCCTTAATCCCCTCCCCTCCCCGCCTTTGACGGGGCAAGCAGAGGGAGGGGAGATCAAGATCGAAATCTTCATGAATCGAAGAGAGATTTTAAACGCCATCGGCGGGGTGCCGGACCGCCTGCTGAATCTCGCCCCGGGAATCTACCTGAGAAGAAATACCCAATCCCAGGCCGATTACCTCGAAAATCTGGCTTTCTACCATCCCGATAACTGGCCGGAGAACCGGGAGCCGTTTATCACCATCCCCTCGACCGCGCCCGCCTATAAGCGGGAGGAAAAAAAATGGTCCGGCTCCGGCGACATTTCCTTCAACGTGATCGAATACCCGAGCCGCTACCAGCCGAGAAACCGACGGCTGGTGGAGGAGTTCAACCAGCATACCGCCAACCTCTCCGCCTACCTGGTACTCTGGAAGCATAAGGCCGCGTCCCGCCACCCGCTCGTCCTCTGCGTGCACGGGCTGCAGATGGCCCAACCCCGGAGGGCGGAAAAGATGTTTCGGATCCGGAAACTACTCGAACTCGGAATGGACGTGGCCCTCTATATCCAGCCTTTTCACTGGCGGAGGGTGCGGGGCCTGCGCGAGTATTTTTTGAACGCCAACAACATCCCTTTTTTCCTGGAGACCTTCGCCCAGAACATCCATGACCTGCACGCGGGGGTTTTGCTCCTGAACAACCTGGGTTACGAGCGGGTCGGAATGATCGGCGCGAGCCTGGGGGGATACGCCCTGGCGCTATACGCGAGCACCGGGCCCCGCGTGGACTTCATGTTCCTGGTGGTCCCGGCGGTGGATTTTTCCCACTACCTCATGCCGCGGCCTCAGGGGTTCAGTTTCCCGGTTGACGAAAAGGTGGCCTCGGCCACCCGGGCGGCGCTCAAACTGGTTTCCCCCCTGGGTTACCCGGCCCGGTTCGATGTGAACAAAATCAAGGTGGTGATGCACCAGGGGGACCGGCTCTGCCCGGCGGAGAAAACCCGCGAGTGGATCCGCCAGTGGTCCATCCCGAACGTGGTGGAGGTCATCGGCGGCCACTGGCTCTATTTCGACCACGAGACGCGCGGGGCGGCCTGGTACGGCTGGTTGAAAAAAATGGGGTACATACAATAAGAGCAAAGCGCATAGAGCAAAGGGCAAAGAGCAAAGAGCAAAGGGCAAAGAGCAAAGAGCAAAGAGCAAAGAGCAAAGAGCAAAGAGAAGGACCGGTAGCCGCAACCTTCAGGTTGCGTTATTGGTGGCTCGGTTGCTGGGTAGTTCGAAAAAAAAGATAATTAAAGAAACCAAATAAACCAAATAAACCAGAGAAACGAAATTAACGATACTAACGAACCCAACGCACTAAACGACCCAGACAGACCAGATAGACCCAAGAAACCAAAGAAGTAATAGCAATCGTGTGAGGGATTGAGGATAATCAACCGGGGGATAATAATGGGGAAAAAAGAACCGGCGGAAAGTTTCGGGGCCAAGCTGAAAGCGCTCCGGGAAAAAGAGGGCTTAAGCCTGGAGGAACTGGGCGTGCGGACGGATCTGAAGCCTTCGTATCTCCTGAGTCTCGAGCGGGATGAATTCCTGCCGCATGTGGCCGAAATCATCCGGCTGGCGCGGACGCTGTCGGTGGAGCCGGCCTCTTTCATGGAGAAGAACCTGCCGGAATCCCAGCCCGGCCAGCGCCGGAAGGCCCACGAGGTCCGGACCCAGGATTATGCCTATAAAACCCTGACCCCCTTCGAAACGGGGCGGCATCTCATGGCTTTTCGGGTCTCGATCGACCCGGAAAGCACGCACAAGAAGGTCGTTTACCGGCACGAGGGGGAGGAATTCATTTACGTGATCAGCGGGCGGCTCCGGCTTCAGGTGGGCAAAAAACATCATCAGCTCGGGCCGGGCGAAACCATACATTTTAACTCCAGCGAAAGGCATATCCTCAAGAATCCCGGGAAGGAGCCGGCCCAACTTTTGGTCGTGGTCTACGCGCCCTGAAAGGACCTTTCAATGAGAGCGTTGCAAAACAATCAAAATGTCACCCTGAGCGCAAGCGAAGGGTCTGCTTTTTTTGGATTCTCCGTTGGAAGAGAGATTCTTCGCCCTTCGACAGGCTCAGGGCTCAGAATGACAAAGTGGGTATTTTGCAACGGTCTCTTCAATATTTAAACCTGGGACTTTAATTATGTATTTCCCCATCTCCGAAGAAGAAAAAATGATCCAAATGATGGTCGCGCAGTTCGCGGACCGGGAGGTGGCGCCCGGCGCGGCCGCCCGGGACGAGAGCGGCGAATTTCCCCGGGAGCTGGTGGCCAAGATGGCCCAGCTCGGGCTCTGCGGGATGATGGTGCCCCCGGCCTACGGGGGCTCCGGGGTGGGAGCGGTGGCCTATGCCCTGGCGGTGATGGAAGTCTCCCGGGCCTGCGCCTCCACGGCCGTGACCATGTGCGTGACCAATCTTTCCTGCGAGCCGCTCCTCGCTTTCGGCACGGAAGAGCAGAAGAAACGCCTGCTCGCCCCGGTGGCCTCGGGCAAAATCCTGGGCGCCTTCGCCCTGACCGAGCCCGAGGCGGGAAGCAACCTGACCGAGATCTCCTGCCGGGCGGAGAAGAAGGGGGGACGCTACCTTCTCCGGGGGACGAAAGTCTTCATCACCAACGGCGCCTACGCGGGGCTGACCTTAGTCCTGGCCCGGACCGGGGAAGGGAACCGGGGGCTGACCGCCTTCGCGGTGGAAAAGGGTTTGCCCGGGTTCAAGGTGGGCCGGGAGATCCATAAAATGGGGCTCCGGGCCAGCAATACCGTGGAGATCCTGCTCGAGGACTGCGAGGTGCCGGAGGCGAACCGGCTCGGCGGCGAGGGGGAGGGTCTGCGGGCGGTCACCAACGCCCTCTACTCCGGGCGGATCGGCATCGCCGCCCAGGCCACGGGCCTGCTCCAGGCCTGCCTGGACGAGGCCACGAAGTACGCCCGGGAAAGGCGCCAGTTCAAGCGGCCGCTCTCGGGCCACCAGGCCATCCAGTGGATGATCGCGGAGATCGCCACCGGCCTGGAGTCCGCCCGGCTTTTGACCCTGTCCGCGGCGGCCCTCAAACAGAGGGGCGAGCCCTTTGCCCGGGAGGCCTCCATGGCCAAGCTCTTCGCTTCGGAGACCCTGATCCGGTCGGCCTACCAGGCCCTCCAGATTCACGGCGGATATGGTTACACCCGGGAGTTTCCGATCGAGCGGATTTACCGGGACGCGCGGGTGACCACCATTTACGAGGGGACCAGCGAGGTCCAGAAAATGGTGATCGCCCGGGAGACCCTGAGGGAAACCTGATTTTCCGCTCCTTCCTCCTTTCCCTTGCGGGAGAGGATTTTTGATGAAAGTGCAGGGGTGGCCTGCAATGGCCGACCGGGATCGGAAGTCTTATCTTCTTGTAGTTGCCCGATTTACTTGTCCCGACTTCAGAGGGATTTATCCCGATACGGGAGGGATCGGGCTCTTTTGAAAACCGCCGATTAATCGGCAGACTACAAATCTAAGAGGGAAACGCCATGGATAATACCGGCAAAACCAAAAACCCTTTAAGCGTCCAGATCGCCTACTGCGGGGAGTGAAATTATCTGCCTCAGGCCACCAGTCTGGCGGCCGCGATTGAGAAGGAATTCGGAGCGAAATCGAGCTTGAAAAAAGGGCATGGCGGCGTTTTCGAGGTGACGGTGAACGGGAAGCTGGTTTTCGACAAGAGGGAGAAAGGCCGATTCCCCGAAACCGGCGAGGTGCTGGAGGAGATCCGAAAACTTTAGGGATCTTTAAAAAATTAGATTACGAAAATAATTTTTAATGCCTTGCACCTTTCGGAGGGTAATTCGCTTTGATTGTCATTCCGGGCTTGACCCGGAATCCAGGCTTTCAATCTGGATTCCCGCTGGAGTTTATCCCTCCGCTGGCGGGACGGGAATGACGGTTGTGGAATCGAGAAAAAGGACGGTCAATCCGGGGGTGAACTCATGAAAAACACACGGTTTGTCTCAGGTTTTTCACTCGGCGCGATCCTGGCGGCGGTTTCGCTTTTGGGCGGGTGCTCGGGAAACGGGGCTTCCGGTCCCTTCGCCGAGCTTGAGAACCAGGGCCTCAACCAATACCGGGGCGTGGCCAAGGTGATGGAGAAAAGCACGTTCGGGGACGTTACCACCTTTACCTTCGATCCGGCCAGCGGCCCCATCTGCCTGCAGAAAACCAATTATCTTACCTCCATCCGGGACATCGGCTCCGACGAACTTTTTCTCTACCTCACCGGAGGCGGGGCCTGCTGGAAGGATTTCTGCTTCGCTCTTTCCGGGGCCTTTGTCGGGATCGTGCCCGTGAACATCACCAATTTCGAAGATCCCAACAACCCGGTCCGGAACATGAACACGGTGCAGATCTCCAGCTGTGACGGCTCCCTTTTCGCGGGGGACGCCGACCATGACGACGACGGCGACGGGATTATCGACCGGCCCCAGCACGGGATTCGCAACCTGACCGCGGCCCTGGATATCGCCAAGCAGTATTTCCCGAACCCGCGCCGGGTCTTCCTCGCGGGTTCGAGCGCGGGGGGATTCGGAACCATCATGGCCACCCCCCTGGTGAGGATTTATTATCCGGACGTTCCCCTTTGTGTTTTCAGCGACTCCGGGCCTGGGATCATCAAGACCCACGATCCCCAGTTCCTGACCGATCTTTTGAACGATTTCAATGTCATGCGTTTCATTCCCAAGTCCTGCAAGGATTGCATCGCCAACGGTCACCTGACCGGTTTGATTGGATATGGGCTGGAGCATGACCCGAACATGAAGCTCGGGCTTTTCAGCTCTTATGGGGACAAGGTCTACGCCCAGTTTTTCCTGGGGATCGGGGCCCAGGAATTTGGGGAGGAGCTGGCCCAGGAAACCAGTTATCTGAACGGCAAGTATCCCGACCGCTTTAAGATGTTCCTGACCGAGGGGGAGAAGCACACCTCCCTGATCGGAGACGCTACGATGCCCCTGGAATCCGCGGGAGATCCGTCCGACTCGGCTAATCAAATCCAGCTCGGGGGGATGTATACCACCGAGCTAAACGGGGTGACGATCGCCGACTGGATCCGGATGATGCTGGCGGACGACCCCGGCTGGGTTGTCGAGACCGCCCGGTAGTCCAGAACAATATTGTTTTCTTTACTTAAGTCGTCATTCCGGGCTTGACCCGGAATCCAGATTTTTTTATGAATTTAAAGTTTTTTATCCTGGATTCCCGCTGGGGTTTCTCCCTCACTGTGATGCAGGACGGTTAGGAAATCCATATCAAGGATTATAAAGACGCGTTAGATACAATATACGAGGGGAGAATAAAAGCATGAGAAAGATAAATTACCTGCCCGGTTTTTCCTTTGCGGCAATCCTGGCGGCGGCCATTTTGCTGGGCCCGGCCTGCGGCGGCTCCTCCCCCGGGAACCCCTTTCAGGAGCTGGTCGACCAGGGGATTACCCAGTACGAAGGGCAGGCGAGGGTCACGGACGTGAGCTTCGCGAACGGGGTGACTTCCTATACCTTCGACCCGGCCAGCGGCCCCATGTGCCTGCGGGGCGGCACCTTCCGCTCCGCCATCCGGAAAACCAATTCGGACGAGCTTTTCATTTACCTGAACGGGGGAGGGGCCTGCTGGAAGGAATACTGCCAGGCCATCACCCAGACCCATCCCGGGATCCCGCCCCTGCAGATTTTAAATCCGGAGAACGTGACCAACCCGGTGAGGAGCTGGAACGTGTCTTTCGTCCCTTACTGCGACGGCTCCCTCTTCGCCGGGGAGGCGGAACATGACGATGACGGGGACGGCAAAATCGACCGCTACCATCACGGGCTCCGGAACCTGACCGCCGCCCTGGAGGTGACCCGGGAAAACTTCCCGGCCCCGAAGCGGATCTTCCTGGCCGGCTCGAGCGCCGGGAGCTTCGGGACGATCGTGGCGACCCCCCTGGTGAGAACCGTGTATCCGGACATCCCGATTTTCGTGTTCGAGGATTCCGGGACCGGGATCGCCAAGGCCGAGGAGCCCGGGTTCGTGGCGGGCTTGCTCGAACAGTACAACGCCACCCGCTTTATCCCCAAGTCCTGCCCGGATTGCGTCGCCAACGGACACCTGACCCGGCTGGTGGGATGGGCCCTGGAGCGGGATCACCGGCTCAAGATCGGGGTCTTCAGCTCCTACCGGGA
Organism: Pseudomonadota bacterium; assembly: GCA_026388655.1. GTDB lineage: Bacteria > Desulfobacterota > JAPLJL01 > JAPLJL01 > JAPLJL01 > JAPLJL01. Next base: position 14,505 of record JAPLJI010000179.1, on the reverse strand, counting down.
TAAGATCTACGCCCAGTTTTTCCTGGGCATTGGCGGGGAGCAGTTTGAAAAGCAGCTCAAGAAAGAAACCAGTTACCTGAACGGCAGGTTCCCGGACCGCTACAAGCTGTTTCTCATAAATGGAGAAATGCACACCACCCTGGCCGGGGACGTCAGCGTTTTCCTGGGCGATATCGATGTCGGAAACTTTCCGGTCACGGAAATGGTTTCACTCGGCGGGATCGACACCACCGAGCTGAACGGGGTCACGATCGCGGAATGGATCCGGAGGATGCTCTACGACGAGTCGGACTGGGTCAACGAAACCGCGCAGTAAAATTAATGGAACACATCAGCTTACTGATGCAAGGCTTCTGCTTTTTTTCCCCTTCCTTTCTTGAGTAGTATGCCGATTCATCGGCGCTTTTTAAAAAAGCCCGATCCCTCCCGTATCGGGATAAATCACTCTGAAGTCGGGACAAGTAAATCGGGCAACTACAAGATATTCGGAAATGCCCTGGACGTTATAAATAATTTCCCCGCGGCCCCGATGTTATAATTAAATTCGGGCTATATCTGTCCAAATCAGGAAATTCCCCCTCACCCTCGCCCTCTCCCTCCCCGCCCTTGACGGGGCACGCGAGGGGAGAGGGAAGGGGAGAGGGGGAAATATTTTTGATTGAGATGAATCCGTTTCGAAATTAATCCCATCGGGAAAAATGCGCGCCTTTTGTTTCAGGATTCTGGTTCTGTGCGGGGCCGTCGGTCTGCTCCTCGCTCCCGGCCGTTCCCTTGGAGCGGAGACTTTTCCCGCTTCCGCCACATCCCCAGCCGAGCCCGGTTACGCGGCCCCCGCCACATCCGAAGTCACCCCCGGGTATGCTGCGCCCGCCACGCAGGCAATCCCGGGCGGGGTCATCAAGGGCCGGATCCTGGAAAAAGGAAGCCGGCGGCCGCTCGAGGGCGTGAGCGTCGTTTTGTTTCCGACCAATGACTACATCCTGACCGACAAAAAGGGCAATTATTCCCTGAAGGTCCCGGCCGGCGATTATCAACTCTCCGCGGTGATGGTGGATTTCAAGAAACCGGAGCCGATTGCGATCAAGCTCGGGCCGGGAGAGGAAAATACCCTCACCGTTTACCTGGAGAAAAGTTTTTATTCCCTGATGGAGGTGGTGGTGGAATCCAAAAGGGAACATGAGGTCAGCGAGCAGGTCTTGCAGCAGGTGGAGGCGCGAAAGGTGGCCGGCACCTCCGGGGACATCATTCGTTCGGTCCAGTCCCTGCCCGGGGTGACCACCGGCGGGATAGATATGTCGGGCGCGCTCTTTATCCGGGGCGGCGGCCCGGACGAAAACCTTTTTCTGATGGACCTGGCTCCCATCGTCAACCTCTTCCATTTCGGGGGCTGGTACAGCACCATCAACCCCGACCTGATCCGGGACATCCGGTTTTACAGCGGGGGTTTCGGGCCCCAGAACAGCTTCGCGGGGGGCGGGGTGATCGACATCACCACCCGGGAGGGAAGGAAGGACCGCCTGGGCGGGAAGGTGAATGTCAACCTGTTGCTGGCCAACGGCCAGGTGGAGGGGCCGATCAAGGATAAGGGTTCGTTTTTCCTTTCCGGCCGGAGGAGTTACATCGATATATTTCCGCTCGGCAGCGGGCAGAATACGGTCTACCCCCGCTTCTGGGATTACCAGGGCAAGGTTTCGTGGGATTTCAACGAGAAAAACCAGCTGAGCTTCATGGCCTACGGCTCCTCCGATACCCTGATCATTGACCGGGGCGGGGACGACGAGGACGACAACGGGTCGGCGCAGGGAATAAACACGGACATGTATTTCCATACCCAGACGGTCAATCTACATTCCCTGCTTTCCCCCGGGCTTTCGCTCCGGCTGGCCGCGTATAACAACATTGACTGGGCCCACCTGGACCTGGGCCATGATCTCTACATTGATTACGATTTCAAGACCCCCGGGCTGAAGGGGTATCTCGAGTGGGACCTGGTCCGGAAAAACCGCCTGCGGTTGGGTGCCGAGCTTCAATACATCAATTACGGGATTAAGGGAAAATTCATTCAAGTCCCGACCGAGCAGAACGCGGTTCACCGCAACCTCAAGTATACCCAGAGGCTTCCCCTCGATCTTCAGGACAATACCGGCGCCGGCGGGGTCTGGCTGGAGGACGAAATCACCCTGGGGAAACTCAAGCTGATTCCCGGGGGCCGGTGGGATTTCCTCCAGATCCTGGACGAGTGGAGGGATTTCGCCCCGCGGTTCCGTTTCATCTACGCGCTCCTTCCCGACCTGCGGCTCAAGGGCGCATCCGGGCTTTATTACCAGACCCCCTCGCCGGCTTATTTTCTGCCCCCGGTAGGCAACCCCGATCTCAACTCGATCCGGGTCATTCATTACGTCCTGGGGATGGAAAAGGATCTCGGGCGGAACTTTTCCATCGACGTCCAGGGTTACTACAAGGACTACCTGAACCTGGTGGCCGAGTCGCAGGTTCCCGGGGAAATCTTCAACAACCGGGGGAAGGGCTACGCCACGGGGCTGGATTTCTTTCTCCGGCATCGCCTCTCCCGCCGCTTTTTCGGCTGGCTGACCTATTCCTTCTGCTGGTCCAAGCGCAAATGGCCCGGGCAGGAAGGCTGGGTTCCCTCCCTTTATGAACAGCCCCACTCCCTCGCCCTGGTCTTGAATTATCAGCTGACCTCGAAATGGAACCTGGGAACGCAGTGGAGATACCAGAGCGGATTACATTACACCCCCCTGAAGGCGGGGTGGTTCGACGCCGACATCGACCGCTTCGTTCCCGTCGCGGCGGGCAAGCTCTATTCCGCCACGTATCCGGATTACCAGCGCCTGGATGTCCGGGTGGAAAGGCAATTCGTCTACCAGACCTGGAAGATGGGTGCGTACCTGGAGGTGCAGAATGTTTACCTGCACAAGAACGTGGTGGGAATGGCGTACACGGGTGATTATGCCTACCACGCCGAGTTTTACTGGATCCCGATTCTCCCGTTCCTGGGGGTGGAGGCAGAATTTTAAATTGAGAAAATTGCGGATTACGGAATGCGGATTGCGGAATGCAGAATGAAAACAAGCAACAAGGAGGCCGGGCATCCTGTCCGGCAAATCGTAAACCGGTAGCCGCAGGCTTTAGCCTGCGCGTAGGGGCGGCCTGCAACGGCCGCCCGGCAGACCGTAAACCGGTAGCCGCGAGGTATTGATGAAAAGAGATAAAGAAAGAAAAAGTTTTTTGTTTTCTAACTGGTTACTTGCTACCTGCTACCTGTTACTTGTTTTCATTTCTTCCTGCGGCGGAATCGCCGATCTCAAGAAGTACCTGGGGATGATCGGGCAGTTTCAGATCGTTTCCATCATCACCGAGCCCCCGGAAGTCCGGCCCGGGGAAACGGTGACGTTGCGGGCGACCGCGGTGAACCCGGAAACCTGGGGGACCGCCGATGATCAGATCGTTTACTCCTGGGTTTTCCTCAACCTGGATGCGAACGGGGAGATGCCGGGCGGGGTTACCTTTAACATTAATAAATTCACGCTTTCGGATTATCTCAAGATTCTCACCCAGTGCCCGGAGACCCCCGGCTGCGAACTGCAACTGGGCGAGATAAATCCGTGGACCGTAACGGTGCCGGCCCAGTTTCCGGGGGAAGGGGAGTCTATTTCTTACAATGTCTTCCTGGCCGCGGCCGATTCCACGGCCACCCTCTCGGCCTTGGTCCAGGGGCAGGAAACGACCGGCAAGTATGCCCTCGGGATTAAATCAATCAAGGTCAGCCAAGTCACTCAATACAATCATAATCCCATCATCCAGGAGATCTTCTGCGACCCGGCGACCCGGGATGTTTCCACCGGGAGGTTCCAGGCCAGTCCCGGGGAGACGTGTACGCTCCACGCCCAGGTGACGGACCTGGATATGGGGGATATGATGGTTTACCGCTGGCTGATCCTCGCCGGCCGGCTGGACTCAAGTAACCAGGAAGAGGTGCAGTGGAAGGCCCCGGACCAACCGGGTTTGTATCCGATCTACCTCGTGGTCCGGGATGAGCAGATAGATTTCAAGGGCGGCCAGGCCGAGGGCGAGATCCAGGTCGAGGTGGGTAACTAATCATTTGCTGATTTATTATTCAATCGGAGAGCCTGAAAAGGCACGGGGCAGGATCTGACCCCCCCGCGCATCCAATATCAAGGGCTGACCCCATCCGTATTCTTATTCTTTTTTCTGTGCCTCACCAGTCATCGGAACAAATCTAACCGGAATAATAGATTTGCGTGTAAGTGTTGCGCCTGGGTTTTTAGTAATTAATAGTAGTTCTTGATATGACTCTCCAACAGGTATAACTATTCTGCCACCTATTTTCAGTTGGTCAATAAGGGGTTGAGGGATATGGTCTGGAGCACAGGTGACAATTATTCCATCAAATGGTGCATATTCTGACCAACCTTTATAGCCATCTCCACATTTAACCGTGATATTTTTATAACCCAATTTCTGTAACCTTTCACGGGCAGAATCAGCAAGCGGTTTAAGAATCTCAATGGTGTAGACCTCCTTTGCTATCTCGGCTAATATCGCGGCTTGGTAGCCGGAGCCTGTCCCTATTTCAAGAACCTTCTCACCCCCCTTTAATCCTAATAATTCTGTCATTAAAGCCACGATATAAGGTTGCGAGATAGTTTGGTCTTGGCCAATTGGAAGTGGCCTATCAGCATAAGATAGATACCTTACTTCATCCGGAACGAATTCATGCCTTTTAACCTTTAGCATTGCCTTTAAAACTAATGGGTTAGAAACGCCCCGATCTCTAATCTGGTTATTGACCATCTGCTCACGCAAAGTTGCATATTGGTCAGGTTGGAAGATATTGGTAACTTTTTCCTTTTGTTCTTTGCATGAAATCAGGTTAAAAATCACCAATAAAATTATGGGAATAAACTTTTTCCTCTTGAAATCCTTCATCTGGAAATCCCTTCTTTTTCCTCTGAAAATACCCATTTTTACCTGCTGTGGTTGCTTATTATCAAGGTAAAAAACTGAACCTGGAATTTAAAAACAAAACAATCAACACCGAGAAAAATAACTTCAAAAGTCAAGGGTGTATCCCGAAAATGATTGAGGGGCAGGCCCCATCTTCACTTTTCAACTTATCACCTGCGTACCCTAAATCACTCTTTCAGCCCGTTTAACGTCTGAATGGTTCTCTCAATAACGTTCAAGCAATCTTCGATATTCTCATTTATTTCCTTACTGCCGAATCTCAAAACATGCCAGCCATAACTGGTCAAATGGTTATTTCGGAGGCGATCCCGGGTTAGGGCCTCCGGCAAATTGTGGTATCTTTCCCCGTCGCATTCGATGTCAATGTCGGCTTTTTCGCAAGCCAAAAAGAAATCCAGGCAATAGAACTGATTATCCAGATTGACGTACATTTGCCTTTCGGGATCAATTTTATTCCTTTTCAAAGCCCGGTACATCCTATCTTCCAGGGGGCTGGTGTGGTATAGGTCATTTATCTCTCTGGCATTTAGCAATTTATAAAGAGTGGAGGGAACATGGACAATTCTTCTCAATTTCCGGCTGGGAATCGGGCGAGGCAATTTTTGAATCTCGCCCAGGTGTAATTGGTAATAATATTCGCCTTTCCGGGGGTGTTTTTTCTCCTTGGGGAAAAGCTGGATCCTTTTCAACATATTTATCGATAAAACCGGTGCATAATAGATAACTTGAAATTTTAATTTCTCGCCGAAAACAGCGGGGAAATAAAAAGCAAGATATTTTGTTTCCAAGACATTTCTGGGAGAAGATTTAACGGGGATATGGTACCACCTTTGGCTTTGGATTATGGGCCAAAGATTCTTTCTCGGAACAATACCTACTAAAACCGGCTGGTATGTCGCCATCAAATATTCTTTGAATGAAGGAAGAGATGTCTTCCTTCGGCCAGTTTAATTTACCGGAAAGATATAATCTATTGTCCTACTAATCCCAAAGAAGATCAATCAAAGGGTTGAAAACGGAGAGAATTTCAATTTATCAAATCTATTCCTCAAATTACAACATCCAAATGCCAACTTAAAGACCTGGCCCTAGAATTTTCCATGCTTTAAAAATGATCGCTTATTATTTTTCTTGACATTTCCAATTATTAATAATAAAAATGGCTATATCTGAACATAATAATTTAATGAACCAAAAAGGTCATCGGCTATCTACTATCGGTTCTCGGCCCGATCATATCGGGAGCAAGATTCTTCTGATCCGAGGCCAGAAAGTCATGCTGGATTCCGACCTGGCATTCCTTTATGGGGTTGAGACCAAGGTGTTAATCCAGGCGGTAAAGAGAAATATCGGCCGCTTTCCACCGGATTTTCTATTTCAGCTTTCCAAAGGGGAATCTGAATCTTTGAGGTCACAATTTGTGACCTCAAAGCCCCCAGCGGGCCGGGGCGGCCGCCGGTATCTTCCTTATGCCTTCACCGAGCAAGGAGTTGCCATGCTCTCGAGCGTATTGAAAAGTCCTCGAGCGATCATGGTGAATGTAGAGATCATGCGGGCCTTCGTCCGCCTCCGGCGGATTCTGGCTTCCAACCGGGAGCTGGCTCGAAAGCTGGATGCGCTGGAAAGGAAATACGACCGGCAGTTTGCCGTGGTGTTTGAAGCCATCAGGCAACTGATGTCCCCGCCTGTTCCTCGATGCCGCCGGATTGGCTTCACCGCTAGGGAGAAATTAGACAAATATTACTTCAAGCGTAAAAGGTAGACAAATGGCAAGAAGCAAAGAACGTAACCGAAGTTTCATAATTAATGAAAAACCATTTCTTGACGGTGTAAATGTCCAATGTCAAGGGCTGACCCCTTCTTTTCTGTCTTTATTAAATTCAGATTGATAAGCAAAAATTCTGGGGTCAGGTCTTTACCTTGGCGTTTGAAAGGTAATTTTAATTCGAGAAACTGGATTCCCGCTGGAGTTTATCCCGCACTCTGATGCGGGACGGGAATGACGGTCTGTACGTTTTTCCTGGTTTGTGCAACAGCCTCATAGAAGACGGGAAAAGGTTCTCATTGATTAGGACTTTATAACCTGATCATAAGGTGATATAATCCTAATATGAAAATCGGAACCGGGAATATAGATAAGATCTTTACCGCCCTGGATCGCCAAATTGGCGTTCGCGGTGGTGAACCCATAAACCTCGTGGTGTGCGGCGGCACCGCCCTTTCGGCTCTCGGGCTGGTGAATAGAACAACCAAGGATGTGGATGTCTTGGCCATGATAGAAGAAAACGAAAAAGGGATTGAAATTCGGGCTCTGGAAAAATTCCCGGTTGGGTTGGAGGAGTCGGCCCGGGTAATCGCCAGGGATTTTATCCTGCCTGATGATTGGCTTAATCTTGGTCCCGCCGCACAAGTGGCTTCAGGGCTTCCGGACGGATTGACGGGAAGACTCGTAAAGAAAAATTATGGAAAGCACTTGAACATATATTATATAGGAAGGTTGGATCAGATATTTTTCAAGTTATATGCCGCGGCCGATCGAAATGATTACCATGTTCAGGATCTGGCGGCCTTGAATCCAACCGGCGAGGAAATCAAAGCCGCGGTGGAATGGGTTTTGACCCAGGATGTCTCGGAAGGGTTCAGGATGATCCTCAAGGATTTTTTAAATCGGAACGGCTATGAAGATATCGCTCCAGGAATTTAAAAAGAAATTCTCCGATGACTTCCTGGAGATCCACTGGCGGCAGTGGTCCGCCCTGGGGTTATCTTCCCAGGTTTCACCGGAAAGGAAATGGATCATTGACCTGGAAGCCCTGGTTTTATCAACCTTTTCTCTCGAACTTCGGGATTCCCGCCTCTACCAAAACTCTATTAGCTGGCTGCTTGATAATCGTTCCTGGCTGAATCTGTCCCGGCTGAAAAGAATGGCCGGGGTTGATCTCGGATTATGGCCCGGGCTGGCGCCCGGGTGGGGGCCTCTTTTTGATCCGGAACGGTTTGAAAGCCTGGTTTCCATGCTGCAAAAAAATGGAAGGGAAAAAGTTGGGTCCTCCCGGCCGAACCGGATGGGCAGATCCGAAGAATCGTCACGGATAAACAGGCGATTAAATAAAAATTCCAAGATCAAGAAGGCTGGGGTTGATCCGATTCTCCAAAATCCCTCGTTGTTACAGCTTAAATTAAGAGGATTATTCGGGATCGACGCCCGGGCGGAACTACTCATTTACTTTCTGAGCCACAAGAACGGGAACTCCAATTCGATTGCCAGAGAGGTTTGCTCCGACCAGAAAAATATTTACCGGATCCTCGAAAATTGGCGGCAGGCGGGGATCTTAAATAAAATTAAGGAGCCCAAGGCCGGGATCTATGCCCTGGAAAGAGGGAACGACTGGCTGGAAGCACTTGGTTTGAAATCGGTACAGGGTTTTTTGAACTGGAACCAGGCCTTTCCTTGTCTTGATCTGATTTTCAAGGCGATTTACGCCGATCCTTGGTCTGAAGATGAATATCTGCTTTCCTCTTTTTTCCGGGATATATTAAACGACGCAAGCAAATTGGGCGAGAATCTGGGGGTCCGGTTTCCCGCCCCAGATCAATATCCAGGGGCGGAATTCTTCTCCCCCTTTGGCCAGAAAATAATCGAGGTTGTAGATTTGTTAATAGGCTCCCGATAATGTCTTAACGAGGCGATGAAGACGGGGTCTGCCCTTGACATTTGAAATGCGGCCCCGGGATTTTAAATATCTCGTAGAATTCCGCTGGGCTTTATAAAGGGTTCTTTCAATCATGGTTATATTTTAGTACGATTATATTGAATATCAACTCACAATATTCTCGTATTCTGATAAAATTATACGGATAATAGCTGCAGGACAAGTCCCTCCAGAATCGGGATAAATAACCCAGGCAACTACTTTAAATCCGCGGACAAGTCCTCGCCAATGGTGGTTGATTCCAGCTTGAGGCCGAAGCGTTTCAACGCGGTCACCCCCAAATCCGAGATCCGGACCTCGCGGTCAATCACCCGGCCCGCGCTTCCCGGCCAGGAGACCGCCACCACGATGGGCTGGGTGTCCAGCGAGCCGTGGCCGCCGAGCATGAAGTAAAGCGGCCCGATGACCTTCGGAGACTGAAGCGGGATCTTGAGCCCCAGGTTGTTGAGGCCGTTGCCGTACCCGGCGAAATCCCACCCGCCCTTGGCCAGAAGTAACAGGTCCGGCCAGATCATGGTTTTCTCCCCGTCGGTTTCCATGAACCACTTGTGGTAAAGCTCCCCGGGCAGGGTCACCCCCGGGAGGCCGTTTTTCATGTCCTCCCGGTCGAGGACCCACCAGGGGCATTCCGTGGCCCCGGTCCTCGGGTTGACCGCGGTATGGGCTTCCAGGAGGGTCTTGGCCGCGGCCACGTGCTCCTTGCCGCTCCGCCAGTAAAGGGCGCCGAAACCCAGGGCCCCGTAGGCGGTCGTGTTGTTTTCATCCCCCAGCCCCGCATTGAGGACCATGTGGTAGTAATCCGTGGCGGCCTCGAGGTCCGCTTCGGTCCAGGCCGGGTTGCGGTACTGGGTGATCATGGCGTGGTCGGAGAGGAGAATCACGGTGGAGTTTTCCAGGTATCCCCCGGACTTGAGCCCGTCGTACAGCCGGCCGAATTCGTGATCCACGTCGCGGATGTAATCCAGGACCGGTTCCCGGTAAACCGCCGGGTTGGACTTGCTGACCAGGTTCCAGTCCGGGTTGGCGGGACAGCCGGCCGGGGGCTGATAGGGCTGACCGGCGGGAACATACTCATCCGGGTCCCAGGCGGCCCCGAGAGCGTGGCCGGCGTCATCGCACTCGGCCAGGAGGATATAGGCCAGGTCCGGCTGGACCCGCTCGAATACCTTGAGGGCCGAGTCCACCGTCCAGCTATCCGGGGGGAAGTTGGCAGGCATTTGCGCCATGACCGAGAAAATGGCGTTCTTCTGGGTGTTCGACTCCGGATCGCAGGCGGCGTCGGCATCGGTGGGCGGATCGTAAAAGCTGTCGCTCACGGGGGCGGAGACGTAATCGGGGTATTTCCCGCCTTCCACGATGACGTCGATTTCCAGCCCGGGCGAGCCGAGGATTTCCTCCGCCACCCAGGCCTTGCCGGTGATGAAAGCGGTCTTGGAATCCGGCCAGGCCCGCTTCCAGGCGTGGAAGATGGTATCCACCGGGCGGCCTTTATCATCCCGGGCCCAGGAGAGGCTGGTGTCTTTCGTGATCACGGCGCCGTTTGAGTCCCAGCCCATCACCTGCGCGCTCACGCTGTAGATCCCGGTCTGGGCGGTGCTGGTGCCGGCCAGGGCGTTGAGATGGTTCATGTCGGTGGCGGCGATCAGGTAATCCTTGGCGTTCGGGTACCAGGTGGCCTGCGAGAGGAAGCGGCGGACATTGGGCATGAGCCAGTCGCCCTCCTTCCCCGGGCCCTTCGCGTCGGCGCTCAGGGAGAGGTAGGCCGGGTGGAGGGAATCAATGGCGATATAGATCAGCCGTCCGGGCGGGGCCTGGCCGTGCCCGCCGCCGGAGGAACAGCCGGAATAGGCCGAACCAAGCCCGGCCGCGAGGAAAAGCACCGGAAGCGTCAAGGTCTTAAATACCCGCGGGATTTTTGCCGAGTCTGGCATTTAGTCTCCTTGTTGGATAGTGCGGCTATTTTATCCTGAAAAATGCAGTTGATCCAAATCTCCCGTCTAATATGAACGTATTTTTTTGTAGTTTGCCGATTTATCGGCGGCTTTAAAAATGTTCTTTTTTGGAGTGCAATAGCTTGCTATTGCATGCATCGGCAAGCCGATGCACTCCAAAGTAAAAGAAATAGCATCGGTCCCTCCTGTGTCGGGAAAAACCCTTCGATATGACTCAGGACAAGCAAGCTGACGCAGTCCATAAACATGCCCGATAAATCGGGCAACTACGTGGTGTTTTGAGATATCTCCGGCGGCTCAGGACTACGGGTGGTTCTCGGCCTTGATCTTCCGGAAGAGGTCCCGGCCGGTTTCGAAAATATGGGAGCGGGCCGGATCCACGGCCTCAAGCTTGACCGCTCCTTTCTTGCACCCGAGCACGCAGACCCCGCAGCCCCGGCAGAGGGCCTCATCCACCCGGGCTTTTTTCTCCACCAGCGTGATGGCTTTGAAGACGCACCGCTTTTCGCATGTCCCACACCCCACGCACTCTTCAGAGAAGCGCGGGAGGAAATTCGCCCGGTTGACCGCCACGGGATGGTTCCAGCGGGTCACCCCCCGGGTCTGGGAGCAGCAGCAGCCGCAGCAGGCGCAGATGACCAGGTGGTTCGGGTCGCGGAAGTTGTCGGTGGTCAGGACCAGTCCGAGCCCGGCCATCTCGCAGAGATAATTCTTCGCCTCGGCGGGCTCGATCTTCTTCCCCCGGCCCTCCCCTTGGAAATAGATCCCGCTCATTCCCATCATCAGGCAGGAAGCCACCGGGAATTTATCCTTGCATTCCCGGATCCCGAGCTTCTCGGTGCGGGAGCGGCAGGGGCAGCGGACCAGGGTCAGGCTCCCTTCCGGGGCCTCGTCCACCACGGTCTCGGCGATCTCAACGTTGATCGTCTCGCTCCGGGCCCGGATGGTTTCGTTCACCGCGATCGCCCGCATCACCGGGGTTTCCTTGATCCCGCCCTCGTAATACTTGAAGAAACCGTCCTGGATGAAATACTTCTGGTAGAGCCGGGCGGAAAGCAGGGCGAGGTCGCTCTTTCCCTCGTCAAACATCAGGGTGTTTATCATGTTGGCGATCAGGGGCAAAGCGTACCCCTCGCCGATCCGGTTGATCAGGTAGGCGTCCGCGAGCCGGCGGAGGACGGCGGCCACCCGGTCCGGCGGCAGGCCGAGCTCCTCCGCGACCTGCTCGGGGCTCTTCAGGCGGGGGCTGACCTCGAGGGCGGCCACGATCTCAGCCTCCGCGGCGGGAAAACAGGCCTCCAGGTACCGGAGAAAAGCGGGGGAGTAATCATCCCCCTTCCGGGGACAGCGCATCGGGAGCTCGTCCCACTTTTTCGCGATCCGGCGGTAAGGTGATTCGCTCATTTAACCTCCTGGTTAGGGTCGGTTGAGGGAATTTTAACAAAATGGCCGACTTTTTCGAATTTCATGGCAAGATTGGTACTTATACATTACCAATCCAGATTACCTCCTAGTGTTATGTCTCAGAAAAGCCTTTACAATAAACATCTCTTTCGTAGGGGAGTCCTTCAGGATAAACCATTCCATTTATCCCGAGTAACATCGAGGGGCTGGCTCCCTCCTCGGGCGGCTGCCCTTCGACTTCGCTCAGGACAAGTAGAAAGCCGCCCCTACATCATTAAAACCAAGGATCTTGATCACGGTAAAGCCATTATTGAAACACTACACTAGCTATCGGCCCTGTAAACCAAATCCGGGGAAAAAGCTCTAATAGTAGTGCGTAACGAAGCAAGCACAAGTGCATAGTTGCTTATTTATGGCTAGAATCAGAGAGATATTTCCTGAAAATAGCCCGGTGCGGAGCGGATGAATGCGGAATAAAAAGAAGGTGGTCTGGATCGCGGGGATCGCCGCCCTTCTGATCGGGGCGGTGGTCCTGGTCCTGGTCCTCCAGGGCGGGAAAAAATCCGATTTTCATTTTGAGACGGCCGCGGTCGACCGGGGCCCCGTCATCTCCCGGGTGACGGCGAGCGGGACGCTTTCCGCCCTGGTCACTGTCCAGGTGGGCAGCCAGGTTTCCGGCCGAATCAAGGAGATCCGGGTGGATTTCAATTCACTGGTAAAGAAAGGCGAACTGATCGCCAAGATCGATCCCCAGCTCTTCGAGGCCGCGCTCGACCAGGCCCAGGCCAATTTCTCGGCCGCCCGGGGCGACCTGACCGGCAGCAAGGTGAAAGCGCTCGACGCTGAGCGCCAGTTGAAACGGGCGCAGGACCTGGCCGGGAAGAACCTGATCGCCCAGGCCGACCTGGACGCGGTCCAGGCCAATTCCGACTTGGCCCGGGCGGGGGTGGAGACGGCCCAGGGCCGGGTGGCGCAGGCCCGGGCGGCGCTCCGCCAGACCGAGGTCAACCTGGCGTACACAGATATCCTCTCGCCGATCAACGGGGTGGTGATCTTGCGGAGCGTGGACGTCGGACAGACGGTGGCGGCCTCGCTCCAGGCCCCCACGCTTTTCGAGATCGCCGAGGACCTCCGGAAGATGCAGGTGGACACCTCGGTGAGCGAGGCCGACATCGGCCGGCTGGAGCCGGGGATGAAGGCCACCTTCACTGTCGACGCGTATCCCGCGGATAAATTCAGCGGGACCATCCGGCAGATCCGGAACGCGCCCCAGACCTTGCAGAATGTCGTCACCTACGACACCGTGATCGACGTGGGCAATCCGGACCTCAAGCTGAGGCCCGGGATGACGGCCAACGTGACCTTTATCGTGGCGGAGAAGGAAAATGTCCTGCGGGTGCCCAACGCCGCCCTGCGTTTCCGCCCCCCTTCCGAGCTGATCGCCGGCGGGAAGGCCGGCAACGGGGACAAGTCCCGGCCCGGCCCGGGGGTGAAGAACGGCGGAAAGCCCGCGGCCGGGGCCGAGCCGCGCGACCGCCGGACCGTGTGGGTGGATATTCAAGGCACGCCTCAACCCGTCCAGATCAAGACCGGTATAACCGATGGCTCTTTAACGGAAATTGTGGAAGGTGAACTCAAAGAAGGCGATAAGTTGATCACGGATGCCAGCAGCTCCACCGGCAGCCCGCCGGGACTCAACCCCTTCCGCATGCATTGAAAAAGGGGATCGGCATGGTCGCCCCGGAAGCCATTCTCCAGCTCGAAAACGTCACCAAGATCTATCGGATGGGGGACATGAGCGTCCCCGCGCTGCAGGAGGTCTCTTTGACCGTGGCGGAGGGGGACTTTGTGGCGGTCATGGGGGCCTCGGGTTCGGGTAAATCCACCCTGATGAACATCCTCGGCTGCCTGGACCGCCCCACCTCCGGCCGGTATTTTCTCGGCGGCCGGGATGTCTCCCATCTCGACCGGGATACCCTCGCCGAGGTCCGCAACCATACCATCGGTTTTGTCTTCCAGAATTTCAACCTCCTGGCCCGTACCAGCGCCCTCGAGAACGTTGAGCTGCCCCTGATTTACGGAGGTATGCCCACCCGCGAGCGGCAGGTCCGGGCCCGGGAGGCGCTCGCGCGAGTGGGGCTCGCGGACCGGGTCGCGCACCACTCCAACCAGATGTCGGGCGGACAGCAGCAGCGGGTGGCGATCGCCCGGGCCCTGGTCTCGCGGCCGAAAATCATCCTGGCCGACGAGCCCACCGGGAACCTGGATTCCCGCACCAGCCTGGAGATCATCGCCCTGCTTCAGGACCTGGGGCGGAGCGGGATCACCATCGTGATCGTGACCCATGAACAGGATATCGCCGGCTACGCCTCCCGCATCCTGGTCCTCCGCGACGGCCGGGTGATCGCCGACCGGCGCCAGGATCC
>JAPLJI010000027.1 GCA_026388655.1 Pseudomonadota bacterium | reverse complement strand
GAATGAATCGAAAAGGCATTTAAGAAAGAGGGTAGGATCATCGCTCATTTATAAAAATGGATTGAAGCGGTTTCTCGCACCGGTAGGTTCAGCCAGGTCGCCCTTGCTTTATAGGCAAGGGCGACCTTTTTTCAGGGAGTTGAAAACGCCCGGAAATGAAACTTGTTGAAAAAATTGCGAAAATCATCCAGATTTATGGAGGAGGAATAAAATGGAATTCGAGAGGATGAAGAGACTGCCCCCTTACGTGCTGGGGGTGATCGACGGGCTGAAGATCAAGGCCCGGAGGGACGGAGAAGATATCATCGACCTCGGGATGGGAAATCCCGACCTCCCGACCTCCCAGTTCGTGGTCGACAAGCTGAAGGAGGCGGCCGACATCCCCAAGAACCATCGCTATTCCGCCTCCCGGGGGATTCCCAATCTCCGGGCCGCGATCTGCGAATGGTACCGGAAACATTTCGACGTTTACCTCGATCCCGACAAGGAAGCGGTGGTTACCGTCGGTTCCAAGGAGGGCCTGACCCACATCGCCCTGGCCGTTCTTTCCCCCGGGGACGCGGTCCTGGTTCCCAACCCTACCTACCCGATCCATTATTACTCCGCGGTGATCGCCGGTGCGGACGTCCGATCCATTCCTCTTACGGGTGACCGGGATTTTTTTGAGGAACTCCAGCAGGCGGCCCGACTTTCCTGGCCCAAGCCGAAGCTCCTGGTGATTTCCTTCCCCCATAACCCCACCACCATGGTGGTGGATCTGAATTTTTTCCACCGGATCGTGGATTTCGCCCGGGAGAACGAGATCCTGGTGATCCACGACCTGTGCTACGCCGATCTTTGCTTCGATGGCTACCGGGCCCCGAGCATCCTCCAGGTTCCCGGGGCCAAGGAGCTGGCGGTCGAGTTTTTCACCCTCTCCAAGAGTTATTCGATGCCAGGCTGGAGAGTGGGATTCTGCGTGGGGAATCCCGATATGGTCAACGCCCTGACCCGGATCAAGAGTTACATCGACTACGGTGTTTTCGCGCCCATCCAGATCGCGGCGATCAAAGCCCTGAAAGAGGGAGATGAAATGGTCCAGGGAGCCAACGAGGTTTACCGCCAGCGCCGTGACGTCCTGGTGCAGGGCCTGGGACGAGTGGGCTGGCAGATCAAGCCTCCGCTCGGAACCATGTTTGTCTGGGCCGAAATTCCGGAGCCGTTCCGGGAATTGAAGTCGGTGGAATTCACCAAGCTCCTGCTCAAGGAAGCTAAAGTGGCCGTGGCCCCCGGGGTCGGTTTCGGGGAATACGGTGAGGGCTATGTCCGGTTTGCCTTGGTCGAGAACGAGCATCGGATCCGGCAGGCGGTGCGCGGGATCGGAAGGATAATGAAAAATAATGTCGAAGGGTAAAGTCAAAATCGGGCTGATCGGATTCGGTACGATCGGGACCGGCGTGGTCAGGCTGATCCAGGAAAACGCCGGGGTTTTAAAATCCCGGCTCAACGCCGAACTGGTTCTGGCCCGGATCGCCGATATCGATCTCAAACGCAAAAGAGAGGTGAAGGTCAGCCCGAAGATCCTCACCAACCGGGTGGAGGACATCCTGGCCGACCCGGAGATTGACATCGTGGTGGAATTGATGGGCGGGATCGAGCCGGCCCGCCGTTTCGTCCTGGAGGCGATCCGGAGGGGCAAGTCGGTGGTGACCGCGAATAAAGCCCTGCTGGCCACCGCGGGCGATGAAATCTTCCGCGCCGCCGAGAAAAACCGGGTCAGCGTCGGTTTTGAAGCCAGCGTGGGAGGGGGGATCCCGATCATCCGGGCGCTCCGCGAGGCCTATGCCGGGGATAAAATCCGCTCCCTGCTGGGGATCATCAACGGGACTTCCAACTATATCCTCTCGAAAATGACGGACGAGGGGAGCAAGTTTGAACTTGTGCTCAAGCGGGCCCAGGAAAGGGGTTACGCGGAGGCGGACCCGACCCTGGACGTGGAGGGGATTGACGCCGCGCACAAGCTGGCGATCCTGATCGCCCTGGCTTTCGGGGTAAGGATCAAACTGGATCAGATATATACCGAGGGGATTACCCGGATCAGCCCCCTGGACGTGGAGTTCGCCCGGGAGTTCGGTTACCGGATCAAGCTCCTGGCCATCGCCAAGGACCAGGGGAAAAAGGGAATCGAGGCCCGGGTGCATCCCACCTTGATCCGGGCGGAAAGCCTGCTCGCCGAGGTCAAGGATGTTTTTAACGCGATTTACGTGGTGGGGGAGGCCCTGGGCCCGAACCTGCTTTACGGCCGGGGTGCCGGGATGATGCCCACCGCCACCGCCGTTTTGTCCGACATCGTCAGCATCGCCCGGGAAAAACTCTCGGGGTTGAGCGCCGGGATCCCGGGCCGGACTCTATCCGAAGCGCAGATCAAAGACGTTCGCGTCCGGGACATAAATGAAATCTCCATGGGTTATTACCTGAGGTTTTCCGTACTGGACCGACCGGGGGTGCTTTCCCGGATTACCGGGGTTCTGGGCAGGCATAATATAAGCATCGCTTCGTTTCTGCAAAGAGGACGGATGGCCGGTTCCAAGGTGCCGATCTTTCTCCTCACCCACGAAGCCCTGGAAAAAAACCTGAGGATGGCGATCGCGGTCATCGACCGCATGGATGTGATTCTGGAACCCACCCGTTTCATCCGGATCGAACAGAATCTGGAATAGAAATCAGTTGCCGGTGGCCGGTTAGAGGAAAAAAATGGTGGCTGGGTGGCAAGGTGGTTGGAAAAAGTAGGGGCGGCTTTCCACAGCCGCCCTTTTTATCGTCAGTCTTTACTTCGACAAGCTTCTCTCGAAATAACTAAGCACAGGCAGGACAGGGAGCCTGGAAAACTTACTGTAATCCCTCGTTTTTTCTGACTCCAAGCATAACCATATTGAATTGCCTGATTTAAATCGGTCATTATTGAAAAATGGTAACTACTCAGGTTCAGGGTTCAAAGTTCAGAGTTCCCTCCGGGCCGTAGGCCCATACGGGCCGGAGGCAAGGTTCAGAGATTTAGGAGCTTTGAAATCGGAATCAGGAATCCAGAAGAAATAACTGGATTCCGCATCAAGTGCGGAATGACGGAGATGAGGTAACGCCATTTTCCGTATTCAACCCTTGAACCTTGAACCGTGAACCTAACAACGTGAGTAAGTACTAAAAATGAAGTATCTAGTTTTACATGGTGACGGCATGGGCGATTATGCCGTGAAGGAACTGGGAGGAAAGACCCCCCTCCAGGCCGCCCGGACCCCGGCCATGGATTTCCTGGCGGCCCGGGGAACCCTGGGGATGGTCAGGACCATTCCTCCCGGTTTCCCCCCGGGAAGCGACGTGGGCAGTCTTTCCCTGATGGGATACGATCCCCGCCGGTATTACACCGGCAGGTCGCCCCTGGAAGCCGCTTCTCTCGGGGTATTTCTTTCCCCGGGGGAAACCGCTTTCCGGACCAACCTGGTTTGGCTCTCCGGAGAGCATCCGGGTTCCGTGGGGCCGGAGGAAAAGTTCGAGGACCTGATCATGGGGGATTTTTCCGCCGGCCATATCCCGTCCGAGGAGGGGAAAGACATCATCCTGACCGTTAACCAGAAACTCGGGGGATCCCGGATCCGCTTTCACCCGGGAACCAGCTATCGGAATTTATTGGTGGTCCAGGGTTCCTTTCCCGGCCTTTCCACTGTTCCTCCCCATGATATCACCGGGAAAAGGGTCGGGGATTATTTGCCCCGGGGGAACGGCAGAGAGTTTTTGGTGCCCTTGATGGAAAAATCGCTGGGAATCCTGGCCGAGCATCCGGTCAACGTTAAAAGAAGGTCTCAGGGTAAGCCCTCCGCCAACTGCATCTGGATTTGGGGACAGGGGACCGCGCCCGAGCTTCCCAGTTTCCAGGAAAGATTCGGCCTGTCCGGATCGGTCATTTCCGCGGTGGACCTGATCCGGGGGATCGCCCGCCTGGTTGGCTTGAAGGTGATCCTGGTTCCCGGGGCCACCGGATATCTGGATACCAACTACCGGGGAAAATTGGAAGCGGCGTTGGGGGCCCTGGCCAAAGACGATTTTGCCTATATTCACGTGGAAGCTCCCGACGAGGCGGCCCATACCGGGAAACTGGAACTGAAAATCCAGGCCATCGAGGATTTCGACCGGGAAATCGTGAAAAGGGCCCTGGATGCCCTGGAAGGATGGCAGGGTACCCCCAGGCTACCCGGAGGGGAGCAGGTGAAAATCCTCCTGGTGATCGACCATCGGACCCCCCTGGTTTTGAAGACCCATTCGGAGGAACCGGTTCCTTTCGCGATATTGCCGGGTGGAAAATCCGCGGGCCTGGGGTTAACTTATGACGAATTGGCCGCGGAATGTTCCGGGATTTTTATTGAGGATGGTTCAACCTTGATGAATTTCTTTTTGCGGCAGACTTAAAAACGAAAAATGCAGTTATTATTTCCTGATGCTTCGTAGTTGCCCGATTTATCGGGCGCTTTTAAAAACCGCCGATGAATCGGCAAACTACAAAAAAATCCGCCTGCGAAGGACGGATGGATTGATTCAATCGCATTATTCGAATTAGAAAAATGGCAGGAAACAAGTAGCAAACAGCAGGGAAAAAACTGGAAAAATACTCGAACCGGAAAGAGAAACAGGACCGGGGACGGTTATGGGCAAGGTGGTGATAAACATCGAACGGTGCAAGGGCTGCGGGTTGTGTGTCGAGGCCTGCCCCAAGAAGTTATTGTTAATCGGGGATAAGCGCAACCGGAATGGTTACTATTATATCCAGAGCAAAGGGGAGGGCGAATGTACCGGTTGTTCGTCCTGCGCGGAGATGTGTCCTGATGTGATAATTGAGGTGTGGAGATAAAAAACAGTTTCGAGTTTATGGTTTCGGGTTTCGGGTTGGTAGCCGCAGGCTTTCCTTCGACAAGCTCAGGACAAGTAGCCTGCGAAAGTCAAACTCTAAACTCGAAACTCGAAACTAGAAACTAGAGACCGGGTTGACGACGGAGAGCAAGGACAAAAAAGTATTCATCCGGGGGAACGAGGCCCTGGCGATGGCGGCGATCGAGGCCGGATGCCGGTATTATTTCGGTTACCCGATCACGCCGCAGGGGGAAATCCCGGAGTACCTGTCCCGGGAACTTCCCAAGGTGGGGGGGCAATTCCTCCAGGCGGAAAGCGAGATCGCCTCGATTAATATGCTGCTCGGG
>JAPLJI010000142.1 GCA_026388655.1 Pseudomonadota bacterium | reverse complement strand
TCGTTGTCCGAAAAGACCCGGTGCAAAAAACGATCGCCCCATTTCTCGACGAGACCCCGGACCCTTTCCACTTCCACCAGATCAACCCCGACTCGATTCATAGGCAAAGTTTACATTTATATGTCTCGGGTTTCTAGTTTAAGTTTTCCTTTTTCGGGTTTCGGGTTTCGGGTTTTGATTTTAAACCAGTAAATTTTAAGGAATCATTGTCGGTGTCGGTTTTAACTCGAAACTAGAGACTAGAAACTCGAAACTGTTTTTTGCCATTTTGTGTTACCATCCCGGCGGATTATAAATTTCCGCGCTGAAGGTTGCTTCCAGGGAATCCCGGTTTCCCACCACCCCCCCCACGATCAGGGCATTGCCATCGGCAAGCCCAACCGCCGTGTGACCGAAACGCCCCTGGTTGAGTTCTGCCACCGCCTGGAAATCCTGGGTCGCGGGATTAAAGCATTCCACCTTCCTGCCTCCGGCGAGATCGGAAATATTCTGAATCCCTCCGGCCAGGCAGATTTCTCCGGACGGTAACTTAAAGGAAGAATGAAAAGCCCGGACCGAATTAAGCGGCAATTTCCGATCCGGCTTTTCCCGGGCCAGATCCACCAGCCAGCCGTCTGCCAGGACCAGGTAAGGCTCGCGAATTACCCCCCCGGAAATCAGAATCCAGTTATCGACCAGGTCCAGGGTGTGATACTCAACCACGGGGCAGCTGGTTCCGCCCGCAAACGGCTGGAAGCCCTGGCCGGGAACGTAAATCTCCGCGAGTGGCTCTCCGGCGTTTCCGCCCCAGAGCAGGATCGAACCCTGGGGCAGGGACAACGAACGGTGCCCGGCCCGGCCCGTGAGCATTTGCACTATCTCGATTTCCCCGCTCTCGGGATTGAGGACTTCCGCGGTCTGGATTTTTTTCCCGTCCTCACCCCATCCTCCCGCCACCAGGATCCGGCCATCGGCCAGGATATCCGCGGTGTGGAAAAAACGGGGAAAATTCAACCGGCCGAAATCGGAAACCAAGCCCGATTCCGGGCGGAAAAATTCGATGGAGTTGGTCAACGATCCGGCCTGGATGGACAAATCCGGATCCAGCCATCCCGCCACCATTCCCCCGGCCACGATCAGGGTGCCGTCGGAAAGAAGGGTCAGGGTATGAAAAACCCGGGGAACATCGAGTTCCGCCTCCAGGACCCTGAAGCTTCCCAGCTCCGGCTGGTAAACCTCAAGTGACCCATCGGGAGAAATCTTCCATCGGTCTCCCTCGTCGCTGAAATTCCTGGCCCCTCCCGCGAGGAGAATTTGCCCGTCCGGCAGAGTGGCCGAGGCGGCAAAAGCCCGGGGTGAATTCAGGGGAGAAAGCAAGCTGAATTCTCCCTCCCGGGTCATGAGGATCGAAACCCCGGTTTCCCGCCCGGCCTGGATCTCTACCCCCGACCGGGATCCGCTGTAAATCGCCTTTTCCGTAACCTGGCGCAAAGCTTCCACCTGGACCAGAATCCCGGACCCGGCCGGGATCCCTGAGATCAAAGCCCCGTCCGGATATTTGGAAAGTAAAAACTCCTTGATAACATCCGTAAATTGCCCTTTGATGGTGACCCGGATGAAATCGGCCCCCGCCAGGTTCGCCTCGGGAATCATCCCTCCCCGGAATGAAGCGACGCGCGAGTCGGCATCCGGCAGCCAATTCAGCTGGATTCCAAGTTCCCCGGATCGGTCAGTTTCCGAGCAACCAACGAAAATTAGCGCAAAAAGGAAAAAAACACCTAATCGAAAACCTGCATGATTTTTTCGCTGAGATCTCATCACATATGGTTTATTTGATTTGTTCGGTCATCGTGGTTCATCTCCAACCCTCGAACCCCTCTTTTCGGACGCAAGGCTGAAGCCTTGCCCTACATTCTGGTTTCTTTGATCTATCTGGTCTATTTGGTCTGTCTAGTCCATGATCATTTACGATTTACGATTTACGATTTAAATATTCAACAAACATAATCTGCAATTAATAATTTGCTTTTGCTTTCATTTGTTATTCGTCAATTCTTCTTAGGTTTTCACTCGTCACTCGTCACTCGTCACTCGTCAATCGTCAATTCTTTTGAACTACGCAACCTAAAGGCTGCGGCTACCACCTGATCACCATCTGACAAAAATCGCCCCGGTATTTCCCGGGCTTCCTTTTCCCCCCATGGTGCAGATCAGGATTACGGAGACTACCGTCCCCAACGCGAGAATGGTTCCCCCGATAATCACGGCTTTTTTCTTCCAGCCCCGGGCGGGTGGCGGCGTTTCCCCGGTCCCGGATGAGGGGGGGGATCCGGCCGGTCCGCGAGCCGGCCCTAGTTCCAGCAGGGCCCGGGCATCCTCCCCGGCTTTTAAAATTAATTTTTGTCCCCGGGAAGGCCATCCCGCGGTTTCCGCCCAGAGATAGTGGACTCCCGGAACGGCGGATAATGAAAGCGGGCTTTTCCCGGCGAAGCGGCCGTCGAAATATGTCTCGGCTCCCGGTGGCTGGGTTTCCACGGACAGTCTAATGCGGCCCTGGGCTTCAGTCTGGAGCCTGGCTCGCTGGAAACTGGCGATGATACCCGGGGAAAACAGTCTGGAATCCAAATCCAGACCCGGATCCAGAAGACCGGCGGACGCAAACTGCTTCTCGGCCAGGGAATCAAATCCCTCGGCCAGGTAAACCATGCCCAGATAAAGATAAGCCTGAGAGAGAACCTGGCTGGAATCCTTCCCTTCCTGCCCCTCTTCCAGCCCGGCGATAACCTCTTTTAAAATCCGCGACGCTTCGGCAAATTCCAGGTTCTCATAAGCCCGGGAGCCGGCCTGCAGCTTTAGGGGCCAGGATTTTGGTTCCGCCTGCGGTTCAGCCCAGGATTCGAGGGGGAAAACCGCGCCCTCGAAACAAACGGCCGCCGCTAAAAGGCGGAAATATTTTCCGGATTTCAGAAAATCCCCCCTTTAAACGCGCTTAAAATCACCGATCCGAAAAGCATGAAAAAGACGCAGACAAAGATAAAAAGAAGGGGGAAAATCATCTTGACCGGGGCTTCCATTGCCAGTTTCTCCGCCCGTTGAAAACGCTTGTTCCGCAACTGGTCGGACTGAATCCTGAGGGTCGGGCCCAGGCCGGAACCCATCTCCTCCGCCTGGACCAGGGCGGAAATCAGGGTGCTGATATCCGGGATTTTTATTCTTTCCGCCAGGCCCTTCAGGGAATCCATCCGGTTTCTTCCCATCTTCATTTCCTGCAAAGTCAGGAAAAATTCGTCCCGGAGCGGACCCGGGCCCGCTTTGGCAATCATTCTTTCCAGGCCGCTGGAAAAATCCAATCCGGCCTCAACCGCCAGGGTCAAAAGATCGAGCTGATAAGGCATTTCCTTTAATATCCTGCGCTGGCGCTTCAGGCGTTTATCCCGGAGCCAGATATCGGGGTAGAAAAATCCGAAAAGGACGGCGGCTATGATCCAAATTCCCACTGACAGCAGGTAACCCAGACACAGCCCCAGGATCAAGGCGGCCAAAGCACCCAGGACCTTCAGGGCGAAAAACTCGGGCGGGGCGAGGGCCAGGGGGGAGCCCGCGGAGATTAATTTTTTCCGGATTCCGGCAAAATAATTTTGGAGGCGGGATTCCGGGATCCAACCGGAGAGATAGCCGGCCAGTTGGACAAAAATCCGATACGCCGGGGAGGCGCCGATCAGCCGCTCCCTCTCCGAGATCAATACGCCGGGGAGTTTCACCGCCTCCACCCGGATCGGCCAGAGCCCCCGCACCAGGAAGAAAAGCGACCCGAAAGACAGCAACGCGATTCCGGCGAGAAAAAATCCGCTAAACATCGATCGCGATTATCCTCCAAATAAAAAAAGCCCCGATCCCTTCAAAAAGCAGCACGGCGGCCAGGATCGCCCAACCCACGGGTTCGCGAAAGAGCACGAGGATCATGTTCGGATCGATCCGGTACAGAACCAGGCCCAGGACCAGCGGTAACGACCCGATCACCATCCCCTGCATTTTTCCCTGGGCGGTCAGGGATTTTATTTTCCCCCGGATGGTATTTCGCTGGCGGATGGTCGCCCCCAGCCGGGCAAAGGTCTCGGCCAGGTTACCCCCCACCCCCCGGGAGATTAAAATGGCGGTGATCACCAGATCGAAGTCCTCGCTCTTTGTCCTCTCCCCCAGGTTTTTCAAGGCCTCCTCCAGATTCACCCCGAGGGCCATTTCCCTGACCACCAGGGTAATCTCCTGGGAAATGGGAGGAGAGGCCTCCCGGGAAAGAAGTTCCAGGGCTTGAACCATGCTGAATCCTGATTTCAGCGAATTGGCGATTGCCTCGATCGCGTCCACCAGCTGTTCTTCCAGCCGGGATTTTCTCTGGCGTTTGGCCCAGAAAAATATCAGCCGGGGCAGGAAATACCCGAAACCGCCGAAAAGCAGCCCGAAAAACAGGCTCCGGGTCAGGAGAAAAATAACCAGGGAAAAAACCACCACGGAAAGAATGTTCAGATAAAAAACCTGCTCGGGGGTAAAGGGAAGGAACATCTCATCCAGAACCCCGGCGGTGCGGGCCAGATACCGCTCTTCGTACTTTTTCCATCCCCGGGAAAACAGCTCGGCGCCGGACAAGGCAAGAAGGAAAAACAACCCAAAACTGGCGATCAGGATAAAGGGTAGAAGGTGATCCAATTTCAACCCGGGGGTTTTTTCTCTAAAACCCGCGTTTCCGCGATCAGATCCCCTAGCCTCAAACCGCTGGGATCCTGATAAATCTGATAAGCTTCCACGCCGAGAATAACTAAACCCAAGGTGAAAAATAAAACCCACCCCCAAAAAGGTATGACCAAAAATAAAACCACCACCCCGATCGGAAGGTTGCGGAGGGTAGAATGCTTGAAATTACAGGGGAGCAGGATATCCCTTTCAATCACCACCTGGAGCCCGACCAGGTTTTTCCCCAGGCTCCTCCCCTGGGATAATCCGTCACTGATCAGGATGTAAGTCATCCCGATCAGGGGAGCGATAAAACCGAAAACCCGGTCCAGCTTGGCCAGGGCCAGGACCAAAAGCAAATCAATGAATTTCGCCAGGTACCGGTTAAACAGCTCCGGTTTCTCAGGATTTTGCCCGTTAATCTCCATGGCTGGTACAGACTCAGTCGGCTCGGTCATTCCTCCCCCTGAAGCGGATCTTTGACCTCGGATTTAACGAAAATCACAAAGGCCAGGCTCGGACGCGGAGAAGACTCCCGCATGGCGAACTGGATTCCGATAAAATGGTATCCTTGCGCCGTCCATCTGTTCAGGGCTTTCTCCAGCTCTTCGTCGGTTACCGGTGTTACTTCCGCAACTTTATATACCAAATCAACCCTCCCGTCAAAACTCGATCTGGAAATTAATTTTAAACCTTTTCCGGGAAGGTAAACAGACAAACCTTATCCCGCTTTCCTTTTCCAATTTTGAGATGACCGCGGCCAGGTCTTTCCGGCTTTTCGTTTGCAGGGTGAACCAGAAATTGAGCCTGCCCTTTCTCTCATAGCAATGGGTAACCCCCGGGTGATTCCCGACCATCCGGGCCAGGCGCTCCAGGCCCCGAGCCGGAACCCGGGCCGCGACCAGCGCGCCGGGGTAACCCAGCCTTTCGGAATTTAATACCCCACCCAGCCGGCGGATGATCTTCTTTTTCTTCAGGATCTTGATCCGGCGGACCAGGTCCGGCTCCGGAATCCCGGTTTGCCTTGCCAATTCCCGGTAGGGTTTTTTCTCGAGGGGGAAACCGGATTGGATCAGGTTTAGAATTCGGGCATCAAGTTTGTCCATGGTGATAATAGCGTATGGCTAATAGTTCATCTGGTTTGGTTGATTACCTGATAACCTGATATTCGGATCTCCACATCCTGATTTCCTGATACCCTAATTGCCTTCTGTATTTTCTAGCTACCTAACCACCGAGCCACCAAACAACCTAACCACTAAAAACGCAAGCTACCCGTCCTGAGCTTGTCGAAGGAAAGCCTGCGGCTACCGAGCTCTGCGAGCCCGACGTAGCCTTGGCGAAGTCTGGGCCACCTTTCACCTTTCACCCTTGACCTTTTATTGTTTCGGTTGATAAAGACAGAACGGTTCTTCTCCTAGAAAATTTCCGCCAAAAGCGAAGGCGCGGGCCCGGCATCCACCGCAGATCTTATTGAACTCGCAGATCCCGCATTTACCCTGGTAGGAATCAACCTCCCGCACGGCCCGGAATAATTCCGAACCGGTCCAGATGGAGTGAAAATCAAAACCATTCTTTCGCAGATCCCCCGCCGGCAAAGGCAGATATCCGCAGATTTGCACCTCGCCCCGGGAAGAGATAAAAGCGTAGCTCTTCCCCCCCAGGCAACCCTGCCCGCCGGGGTTTTTGGGTGGAATCCCCATTTGCTTCAGGATCCGGTAATAATGGGGCGCGCAAGTCGCCTTCAATTCCAGGGCCCCTTCCTTTTCTTTTTCCGCGATCCAGCGTAATGTTTTTTCATATTCCTTGGGGGTGATCTCCCAGTCCCGGAGATTTTCACCTCTTCCCACCGGCACCAGAAGAAAAATATGAAAAGCCTCGGCCCCGATTTTTCGGGTTAGTTCGTAGATCTCGGGAACCTCGGCGATATTCACCCTGGTGACCGTGGTATTCACCTGGAAAGGAAGCCCGGCCTCCCGGAGAAAATCCACGCCCTTCATGATCAGATTGAATACCCCCGGCTTTCCCCGGAAGGAATCGTGGCTCTTCCCCGAAGCCCCATCCAGACTGATGCTCAACCGTTCCACCCCGGCCCGCTTGATCTTCTGAACAATCTCCGGATTCAAATTCGCGCCGGTGGGTGCCACGACCACCTTGAACCCTGCATTCCTGGCTTCCCGGATAATGTCAAAAAGATCCTCCCGCAGGATCGGGTCACCCCCGGAGAGGATCAAAAGTGGCCGGGAGAATCCGGCCAGGGATTTTATTACCCGCAAAGCTTCTTCGGTCTTCAGTTCCAGGGGGTCCCGCTCGGGGCTGGCCCCGGCCCGGCAATGCCGGCAATTCAACTCGCACCTGCGGGTAAGCTCCCAGGCGACGATTCTTAAAGAAGGAGCAGCATTCATAAATTTCTAATTAATAATATGCGCCTAATGCTTCTTTATATGAATTTCTGGCCGTCATTCCCGCGAAAGCGGGAATCCATGATAAAAACCCTGGATTCCGGGTCAAGCCCGGAATGACAACCAAGCTAAAGAAATTTATGACGCAATACACTAGTATGGATTTCTGATTTAAGTGCTTATTGTTGGATTATCGATCGATGGCAATCCGAATTTGATCCGCTTTAAAAAAACGGTTGCTTTGGATTGTTTCCTCACTTTTCCAGAACCTGAGCCATCTCCTTGGCGTAATAGGAAATGATAATATCGGCCCCGGCCCGCTTGATGGCCGTTAATACCTCCATGATAGCCCTCTCTCTCTCGATGAAACCCGCCCGGGCGGCCGCCTCGATCATCGAGTATTCACCGCTCACATTGTAGGCCGCGATCGGGTGATTGAATTCCATCCGGGCCCGGGCGATCACATCCAGGTAAGCCAGCGCCGGTTTTATCATCACGATATCCGCTCCTTCGTCGATATCGAGCTGGATCTCCCGCAAAGCCTCCCGGACATTGGGCGGGTCCATCTGGTAGGATTTCCGGTCACCGAACTGGGGAGCGGACTGGGCGGCGTCGCGGAAAGGCCCATAGAAAGCCGAAGCGTACTTGGCCGAATAGGCCATGATCGGGATCCCCTCAAACCCGTGTTCATCCAGCGCCTCCCGGATGGATTGCACCTGGCCGTCAATCATTCCCGAAGGAGCCACCATGTCCGCTCCCGCCCGGGCCTGGGCCACCGCCACTTCGCCCAGGATCTCGAGGGTGGCATCGTTATCCAGCTCGCCGTTCTCCATTTTTCCGCAATGACCATGGTCGGTATACTCGCAGAGGCAAAGGTCGCAGATGACCGTGAGCCTGCTTTTCTGGGCCTTGATGGCCTGGATCGCCTGCTGGATTATTCCTTTTTCCTTGAATGCTTCCGAACCAACCGCGTCTTTAACCCGGGGCAGTCCGAAAAGAATGACCGCCGGGATTCCCCGCTGGTCGATTTCCTGGATCTCCCCGGCCAGATCCTCCAGGCCCAGGCGGTAAATCCCCGGCATGGAAGAAATCTCCTGTTTCCCCTTTCCCGGGAAAACAAACAGAGGATAGACGAAATCTTTGACCGAGAGCCGGGTTTCCTGCAGCAATGATCTTAACCCTTCGGTTTTCCTCAAACGGCGCGCCCGATATTCTGGAAAAATCATTTTGTTCTCCTTTGTGATTATTCAGGTTGTCAGGTTCAGGGTTCAACGTTCAAAGGTTAACAAAATGGATTTCCAAACCTCTGAACCTTGAACTTTGAACCCCGGCATCTTCACTTTTTACTTTTCACTAAACCTATTTCCTCATCGCTCAAGTAACACGCCGGGTCGGAGGCCCAGGGATCATTCAAAATCGTCTCCGCCCGGGCCCGGAAATTCCCGTTGCAGATTTCCAGGAACCGGCACTTTCCGCATCTTCCCTTGATTCGCCGCGGGTATTCCCTTAACCGCTTGAGGGTCGGATTTTTGGGGTTTCCCCAGATTTCGGCAAAACCCTTCCGGTGAATATCTCCCAGGACCCGGCTCTGCCAGAACTGGTCCGGGCTGATTTGGCCGTTCCAGTCCATCCCGGCAATCCCGATCCCGGAACGGTTGCCCCGGTTCATTTTCAGAAGCGAAAATATTTTTCTGGCCCTGACCGGATCGCGTTTTTTAACATGGAGAAAAAGATAAGGGCCGTCGGCATGATTGTCGACGGTGAGAATTTCCATTTTTCTCCCCTCCCAGAAAAGCTCCCCGGAAAGGGAAATGATGGTGTCCATGATCTGCCGGGTCTCCCAGGGGGTTAAATTCACATCGAGGAGATTACTCCCCCGGCCGGTGCAAACCAGGTGATAAAAACAGGCCCGCACGATTTCTTCTTTCTTTAAAAGATTATAAATCCCGGGGATCTCTCCCATATTCAGGCGGGTGATGGTAAATCTCAGCCCGGTTTTTATGCCGGCGTCCTGCGAGTTTCGGATTCCCTTCAAGGTCCTTATATATGCCCCGGAAACCCCGCGGAAAAAGTCATTCCTTTCCCCGATCCCATCCAGGCTGACCCCGGCATAAGCCAGGCCCGCTTTTTTCAGCTCCCGGGCGGTTTTTTGATTAATCAGGGTCCCGTTGGTGGACAATACCGGCCTGATCCCCAAGTCCCGGGCCCGGGCAACCAGCTCCAGAATATCCGGTCGCAGCAACGGCTCCCCCCCCGAGAAGAGCACAACCGGGATTTTATAATCCGCGAGATCCTCCAGAATCCGCCGGGCTTCCTCGGTTTTCACCTCCCCGGGGTAAAACCGGTTTTTAGAGTCGGAATAGCAGTGCCGGCACTTTAAATTACAGCGGCGGGTGATATTCCAGACCACGATGGGTCTGGCTTTTTTCGGATCGCTCCGGTAGCGGAGGCGGTCCCCTTCGGTTTCATAGTCAAATAAAAGCCGGCTCAGGTTAATCATTTAAAAGTCTCCAAGTTCAAAATCCAAAGATGATTCTCCCCGCGGCAAAACCGAGAGTTATCTAAATCAAAAAGATTTTTATGTTGTCTATCGTCATTCCTGCGAAAGCAGGAATCCAGAAAAGCAAAACAACTGGATTCCGCATCAAGTGCGGAATGACAATAATTTTGTGTTCTTGGTTTTATTTGGCATTTGAGCTTTGTCATTTGAGCTTTATTTGGCATTTGAACTTTGGCATTTGAACTTAATTTTAATAGTGTTTGATTATCGCCTCCGCCAGATCGGGAATCGTTGGTCTCCGGGCGACAATCCCGGCCTGGACCTGGTTCTCCCGCAACGCCCGGGCGGTTACCTCTCCAATCGCGGCCACGAGTTTGCCTTTCAGAAGCCGTTGGGCCCGCGGCTTCCCCATGATTCCCATGAAGTTATTCACCGTGGAGGAACTGGTGAACGTAATCCCGTCAAAATCCCCGCAGGCCACCATCTTCTTTACTTCCGGGTCCACCTTTTTGACCCTGGCCGTGCGATAACAAATCGCCTCGGTTACCACCGCTCCCGCGGCCCGGAGGGCTCGATTTAAATCCGGATCCGCCTGTTCGGAGCGGGCCAGCAGGATCCGTTGTCCCCGGATATTTTTCCCGCCCATGGCCCGGGGCAGTTCTTTCGAATAATACCTCGCGGGCATAACCTCGGCCTTTATCCCCCACCACCCCAGTTCGTCCCGGGTAGCCGGGCCGATCACGGCGATCTTGACCCCTTTCAAATCACGCAAATCCCGGTCCAGATCCAGCATTCTTCCGATCAGGCCTCTCACCCCGTTGGGACTGGTTAAAACCAGCCAGTCAAAACTCGAAATCTTCCCGATCGCCCGGTCCAGACTGGTGCATTGCCGGGGACCCAGTATCTCAATGGTGGGGAATTCCAGCGTCCAGGCCCCCGACTCCTGAAGCAGTTCCGAAAGGTAAGAAGCCTGTTCCCGGGCCCGGGTGATAACAATCTTTTTTCCAAACAGGGGTTTTTTCTCAAACCAATTCATTTTTTCCCGCAGGCGGACCACTTCACCCACGATGATCACCGCCGGCGGTTTTATCCCGGTTTTCCGGGCCCGTCGGGAGATATCCTGCAAATCCCCGATCACCGTTCTTTGAAACGGGTAGGTTCCATTCTCGACAATCCCGACCGGAGTCCGGGGAGAAAGACCGGCCCGGGTCAGGTTCCCGGTGATTTTATCCAGGTTGGCCATCCCCATCAGGAATACCAGGGTCCCTTTTCCCGAAGCCAACGCCTTCCAATCGATCCCGGACTCGGTTTTGGCGGGATCTTCCTGACCGGTGATCACGGAAAAACTCGAAGCGAAATCCCGATGGGTCAAGGGAATCCCGGCATAGGTGGGGGCGGCAATCGCCGAGGTAACCCCCGGGACCAGCTCGATCTTCACCCCCCTCCGGACCAGGGCCAGGGCTTCTTCCGCCCCCCGCCCCAGAACGAACGGGTCTCCCCCCTTGAGCCGGGCCACGACCTTGCCGGCCCGGGCCTTCTGGATCAGGAGTTTATTGATTTCCTTTTGCTTGGGTGAGGGCTTACCCCCTCGTTTCCCGACCGGGATGAGCTCCGCTCCGGGTTTGACCAGGCTTAAAATGGACCGATCCACCAGGGCGTCGTAAAAGACCACGTCCGCCAGGCCCAGGATTCTCTCCGCTTTTCTGGTCAGGAGTCCGGGATCTCCGGGGCCCGCGCCGATCAAATATACCTTTCCCCCCGTCATAACTTTTGAATTATAACAACAAACGCGGGCTCAATCCCGCCACCTGCCGATTGACGATTTACGATTGACGATTGACGATTGCACCAAATTCAAAATTTAAATCCAAGACTTTTAGCAAACAAACTTTAAGCCGGAAAATACAGTTGTTATTACCTGATGTTTTGTAGTTGCCCGATTTATCGGGCGCTTTTGAAAACCGCCGATCCCCTCAGCGAAGGGACAAGTGAATCGGCAGACTACAAAAAAATCCGCCTGCGGATGACAAAGGAATGGATTCAATCGCATTTTTCGGGTTTAAGCTTGATTTGATATGGGAGCTTTGAATTTTAGCATAATCTTTGGTTTTCACTCATAAATCGTCAATCGTAAATCGTCAATTTTAAAATATTTCTTTGAGGATTTTTTCCAGATCTTCCCGCCGACACTCAACCGGGTTCAAAGCCGTGCTCTTCCCGATCCCCCGCTCCGCCAGTTGGGAGAGATCCTTCTCTTTCACCCCGATTTCCCGGAGACGGATCGGGGCCTCGAGCTCCCGCATCAAGGTTTGAATCTTCCCTGCCAAGCTTTCCAGGTTTTTCAGGTCCAGGATCCGCAGGAGCCGGGCCAAGCGATCCCCGATTGCCGGCCGGTTGATCTGGAAAAAAGACGGGATGAAAATGGCGCAGGCCAGGCCGTGTTCAAAATCGAAGTCAAAAGTAAGGGGATAAGAAGCGGGATGAATGGCGGTGGTGCCGGTCTGACTGATGGCCAACCCGCCCAGCATGCTGGCCTCCGACATCCCGATCCGGGCGGCCGGGTCGTCCCCGCTCCGATAAGCCCGGACCAGATGCAGAAAGATGAGCTCGATGGCGCGCTCGGCGAAGAGGGCCGCCAGGGGTTGATGATTCTTCGACCAGAGGGATTCCAGGGCGTGTGCCAACACATCCAGACCGGTGGCCGCGGTCTGCCGGGGAGGAAGGCTGACCGTTAAAAGCGGATCAATGATCGCGACCCGGGGATATAGAATCGGATGCCGCAGGGAAAATTTCAGATGTTTTTCCGGAATGGTCAGGATCGAAAAGGGGGTAACCTCGCTTCCAGAACCGGAAGTGGTGGGAACGGCGATCAAGGGCAGACCCGGATGCTTCAGCTCTTTTCCTTCCAGATATTCCCAGGCCTGGCCCGGGTTATTGGCCAAAGCCGCCATGGCCTTGGCGGAATCAAGCGGGCTCCCGCCTCCCAGACCGATGATCAAACCGCTTTTCTCCCTCCGGCAGATCTCGACGCCCCGGTCCACGGTCAGGGCGGAGGGATTGGGCTCGACCTGATCGAAAACCGCCACCCTTTCGGGTCCCAGTTCCTGGATGATTTTCCCGGTTATCCCGGATTTCCGCATCGCGGATTTACCGGTTACCAGCAGGATCCGGCCCGGGCCGAAGCCGTCAACCACCTGGCGGAGGCCTCCGAGGGCTCCCCAGCCGAAGATTATCCTCGTTGGGTTTTGAAAATTAAATTCCATAACCAGTTATCAGTGTCGGTGTTATCAGGTCATAGGTGATAGGTCATAGGAAAATCCCCTGGATTCCGGCTTCCGCCGGAATGACGATCGTTTTTCCGGTGAGTTTTGACCTTTGAACTTTGACTTTCATGTTTCCTTTCACCTTTGAGCTTTGAACTTTGAACTTTTTTATATGAATTGTTCCCGGATCTTGTTGATCGCTTCGTCCAGGTCCTCGGGGCTGTGAATATTCAACCGTTCGAGGAGTTCCTCGATGGCCTCGCGTTTGTCGGGATCATCAAGCTCATCCAGGTTGCGGAAGGCCGAACCTCCGACCGCCGCCAGTCTCCTCCCCACCCGGAAAATCAGTTTGTCCTCGGGATCGAGCCCCAGGTAGCGCTCCAGGGCCGCGAGCATCCGGGTCTTGTCCTCCGGCAGTTTGCCCTCCACTTCCTCGAGCAGGTTCATGATGTGGTCGCTGGTCACCCGCGAATGGCATTCGAGGCGGGAGATGAAAGTATGGATCTCCCGGGCCACGCCATCCTCATCGAGGGGTTCGAATTCGCCGCGATTAATCTTTTCCCAGAGCCGGGTGCCGGGCGGGACAACCAGGGATCTGATCCTGATGAAATGCGGATCGATTTCGTTTAAGACCGAAGCCGTCGCCTCGGCGTGTTCCCGGGACCATTTCTTTCCCCCCAGGCCCGGCATGACGTATTCCGAGAACTCGATCCCGGACTCGCGGATCAGCTTTCCACCCTTGATTTCGTCCTCCGCGGTGCATCCTTTTTCGATGTATTCCAGCAAAGGATCGTATCCCGTCTCGAGCCCAATATGGATCCGGTCCAGGCCGGCCTTGAGCAATTC
The DNA here is from genome assembly GCA_026388655.1 of Pseudomonadota bacterium. Lineage (GTDB taxonomy): Bacteria > Desulfobacterota > JAPLJL01 > JAPLJL01 > JAPLJL01 > JAPLJL01. The sequence goes on along the minus strand of JAPLJI010000142.1, from coordinate 19,809 downwards.
TTGGTATTCATTCGGTTTCTTCCGGGCGGCGGTGTGCGAGCGGGCGTAAATCGTCACCCGTTTGAGTTGGGGAAAGGTCTGGCGGAGAAACCTGAGGACTTCAACCAATTCGGGGGTTCTCATCACCAGCGTATTGGCATCCTGGAGAAAAACCGATTCGCCCCCGAAATACAGCCATAAGGCCACCTGGCGGAAAGAATCGTTGGGGGCATTGCGATAGGCCAAAGCCGCGGCTTCCTGGACCCGGTCGCCGAGCACTCCCTTCCAGGCCATCGCCCTGATCTTGTCCGCAATCTCCCGGGCGGTCTGGATATCCTTTTTAATCTCCTCCACCGTTCGGAGGCTGAATTTCTCACCCTTATAAACCGGGCAGAAATGGCAGCGGTTCCAGGGGCAGTTCCGCGTGGCCCGGATCAACAGGCTGTGAGCCTCGCTCGGCGGCCGGATCGGCCCGACTTCAAAATTTAGATCAGAACGTAACACCGATATCCTCCCAGGTAATTCTACTACCCCGGCAGTTTGTTTCGCTATACTGGTTAGGAGTTGGGAACTGGGAGTTGGGAGTTTGAAGTTGGGAGGGCAAATTTAAATCTTTACAACTCCAAACCTCTTCCCCCCTTTTAATATTATTCTTATGGATCATAGTTCTTAGTTTTTTCCCTACCCAACACCCAACCACCAACACCCAACTTTATGGTTCTGAGACGTAATTTATGTAAAAATATTCAATACGGCTATGAAAACCCCCTCGGCTTTCGATCAGGTCATAAATCTTCTCTGGAAAATATCCTGCCTGGAGGATCCGGAATCGGATATCCTGGACAAAATAACCGCCCATACCGACTGGAATAATTTCTGGAAAATCTGCTCGGACCAGGGGGTGGCCCCCCTGGTTTATTGCCAGTTGAAAAAGCATGGATTCCTGGACCTGCTCCCCCCGGAGGAACGGGAAAGAGGCGCGAGGTTTTATTATGCCACGGTCGCTCAAAACGCCCTTTTCTTCGATGAACTCAAACGCATTGATCAAATCCTCTCTCAAAAAAAAATCCCCTACCTCCTGCTCAAAGGCACCGCCTTAATCGTGTCCGGGATTTACCCTGATCCCGGTCTCCGGCCGTTAGCGGATATCGATTTCCTGGTTCGGGAAAAAGATATCCTTCCCGCCCTGAAAATCCTGACCGCCAATGGTTTTCGGCATCTGCCTGTTCCCAACTTTCCCCCCGGTTTTAAGAACGCCCCGGAATATTTTCTCGAATTTAAGCAAAACCGGACCGAATCCGTGCCGTTATACTTCGATCTCCACTCGCGTTTGTCCGCTCATTCCCGCTTCGGCCCGGATAACCCCGAAGAGCTCTGGCCTCGATCCGGATCCAGCGCTTTTGAAGGCGTTTCCTACCAAACCCTTTCCGTCCCTGATTCCATCCTTTTCTCTTCCCTTCACCTCGCCATTCACCGTTTCCAGGCCCGGATGATCTGGCTGTTGGATATTAAATTTCTTCTGGACCGGCAAACCCCCGACTGGCTGGAATTGATCCGGCGCGCCCATAAGTGGAACTGCACCTATCCCCTGCTTTTTACCATTAAACTTATTACCGCCAATCTTTCCCTGCACCTTCCCGATGATTTTCCCAGAATCCCATTGCCGCGAAGCTGGATTTTCTCGCGGATGACCCGGAAACCTTCTCCTCATCTTGTCGAAAGCTACCGCCGCGACCGGGTCCGGCAGCTATTAATCGATTTGTCCACCCAGGAATCTTTCCCGCGCTTCATCCGGTTTTCCTCAAAATACCTGCGTTTCCGGGTGGAAAGGTTGTTATATCGAGAGATAAATCGTTGATTTTTAGATTTGTTTAGAAATTAGTAATTAGACATTGGAAATTTTTAATTATTGTCCCTTTCGATCCGAACTTTAATCTTTTAAACTTACCCTGATGAAGAAGACCGGATCCGATCTCAGCTCCATCCCGGAAATTTCCCCGGGGATCGCCTTCAGAATCATCGAGGGGGAAGCGGTGCTGGTTAACCCCGAAAACAAGATGATCTACGTTTTAAACCACACCGGGGCCTTTGCCTGGCGGAAAATTGATGGGAAAAGCAACATTCAAAAAATCGCCCAGGCCCTTTCCCTGGAATACCAGGCAGAAATCTCTAAAGCTGAAAATGATCTCCTGGAACTTTTTGAAGGGCTCGCGACCCGGGATTTGATTTCCTGGCAAAAATCAAATTCCTGATTTGGCATCTGCTTCAGTCATCGTTGTCATTCCTGCGAAAGCAGGAATCCAGACGCTGTCCCCCGCAAAAACGGGAAACCCTGGATTCCGCATCAAGTGCGGAATGACAGAAATAGGGCTTATTACTTTTTTCTAACTTTTCACTTTTCACTTTGATCATGCCCGGTTACGAAAAGATAATGAACAAGGCCGCGCTGCGGCTGACCCCCATCTCGGCATTAATTGAGCTGACCTACCGATGCAATCTATCCTGCCGGCATTGCTACATACTGCCCGCCCAACTCCACCCAAAATCCTTTTCCCCAAAATCCTCACTCACCCTGAAGCAATGGGCAAATATTTTTACCCAGCTGGCGGAATCCGGAACGCTTTTTTTAACCTTTACCGGTGGAGAAACCCTGCTCTATCCAAACTTCCTGGAACTGCTCAAAATCGCCCGGGAACAACGCTTCGCCTTTCGCATTTTTACCAACGGGACACTGATCACCAGGGAAACCGTTAAAAAACTTTCCCGCCTGAACCCCTTCGAAGTCGAAATCAGCGTTTATGCCGCTAACCCCAATATTCACGACCTGATCACCGGAATGGAAGGTTCATTCGAGCTCACCTGGAAAGCTATCCGGCTTCTCAAAAATGAAGGCATCAAGGTTAATTTAAAAACCCCGGTGATGACGCTTAATCAAAAAGAGATCAAGCCATTGCGGGACTTGGCCCGGGATCTGGACGTTCTCATTCAATTTTCCTACGTCCTTTCCCCCCGCGACGATGGCAACCCCGCCCCTTTAAAACTTCAGCTCAAAACCCGGGAGATCCGGGCCGGATTGTCCCGGGAAAACGATTCCGAATCCTGCCCGGACCTTACCCCCAATCCCGACCGCCGACCCGCAGATCCGATCTGCGCGGCCGGAAGAAACTCCCTGGCGATTTCTCCCGACGGCAAGGTTTATCCCTGCGTTCAGATCCGCCGTCAAGCCGGCGACTTGAGAAAAAAGAAATTCGCGGAAATCTGGAGGAAATCCCCGGTGCTCCAGGAGCTCAGGAAAATGACGATGGCGCGGGTTCCGGAGTGTCTTTCCTGCCGTTACCTGGGATTCTGTTCTCTCTGCCCGGGGATGTCCCTGACCTTGTCGAACGAGATCGCCAAGCCCTACCGGCCATCCTGCGAACTGGCCCGGGCCCGGGCGGGGAAGATCAAAAAAGCTGGCTGACGGTTCGTTCGGAGAACGAACCCTGCTCTCGGAATTATCATCTTGAATTACTAAGCAAAATAATTCGCAATTGAATCGTAGTGGCCGACCCTGGTCGGCGATTTAGTCGAGCAATCCTTCAATGAAAATTACTCCGTAGTTGCCCGATTTATTTATCCCGAAAAATGAGGGATCGGGCTATCCAAAACCGCCGACCCGCCTGTCTGCCGGACAGGCAACGGCGAGCAGATAAATCGGCGAACTACCAAAGGATGATTTTTCACCCTCCCCTCAATCCCCTCCCCTCCAGGGAGGGGAAATTATTTTGGTTCGAGATTATTTGCGAAGCAGGGGAAAACCGCGGGCTTCGCGGCCCTTTAAATAAAGTTCCGCTGAATGGCGGGCGAGATCGCGCACCCGGACGATATAAGCAATCCGCTCGGCAACGCTGATCACTCCCCGGGCATTCAGAAGGTTGAAAACATGGGAACATTTCATGCAAAAATCATAAGCGGGAAGAGCCAATCCCTTGGCAATCAACTGTTTACCCTCGGATTCGTAAATCTGGAAAAGGGTTAATAGCTTTTCCCCGTCGGCTTCTTCGAAATTGAACTTGGAAAACTCCACCTCGTCCTGGTGATGCATTTCCCTGTAGGTAACCCCGTGGGCCCAGACAATGTCAAAGATGCTGCTCACACCCTGCAGGTACATCGCGATTCTCTCCAACCCGTAAGTCAATTCCACCGGGATGGGATCCAGGTCAATTCCCCCGCTCTGCTGAAAATAGGTAAACTGGGTTATTTCCATTCCATCCAGCCATACCTCCCAGCCCACCCCCCAGGCCCCCAGCGTGGGCGATTCCCAGTCATCCTCGACAAACCGGAGATCATGGTCCTCCGGTTTAATGCCCAGGGACCTCAGGCTGTTTAGATAAATCTCCTGAACCTCGAGTGGCGAAGGCTTCAGGATGACCTGGAATTGATAGTAGTGCTGGAGACGGTTGGGATTCTCTCCGTATCGCCCATCGGTGGGACGCCGTGACGGCTCCACGTAGGCGACCTTCCAGGGCTCCGGGCCCAGAACCCGTAGAAAAGTCGCGGGATGGAATGTCCCCGCCCCTTTTTCCAGGTCATAAGGCTGGACGATCAGGCAACCCTGGTTTTTCCAAAAATCCTGGAGATGAAGAATCAAATCCTGAAAATTCATAAGTTCAACCCCTTAAAAACTTGGTTTTGAAATTATTACTTTAGCTTCCCGGTGTCAATTATAAGGCTTTGCTTCCCGGGAGAGAAGAAAGTCCAGGAGTAACGCCCGGGCCGGAAACGGCTCCTCACTGCGGCGCAAACACCACCAGGCAATATTCGCGGATGATGGGAAGAGCGAATTTGAGTCTTCCCCCTTCCAGGCTGAAGTTAAGTTCACCCCCTGGGCTCCCCGGCTCCCGCCATTCGAGTTTCTTGCCGGTGGTGACAAACCCCGCGGGCAAACGCAGGGAAATGTTGATCCCTTCCTGCGGGGCAAACCCCGACCTCGGGAATAGTTATAGTTGATCAGGTGGAGGAAGATGCTGTCTCCCGCCCGTCCGGCTTGATAAGATTTCCCGCCCGGGCAGGAAAAATGTGAGAGAACTGCGCAAACGATCAGGGCCGTTTTAATGTATCTTCTACGGTTTTCCACCCGAACTTTCTATCCTTTCGTGAACGATGTTCTCCTTACGAGAAAGGTATTATAATTGTAGCGATTTTTCGGCCAATTTTATATCAATCCTTCGACTTCCCCGATCTGAAATCCGGGGTATGCTCAGGGTTGGACATTCGGCTGAGCTCAGTTGAAGCCATATTGAGTGTCGCTTTTTTTCCTTCAGGGTGAATCCCCTTTAGGGTGAACCCCGCCTCCAGGGCGGGGCGGGGGTGTCGTCGAAGCATCAAGGAGAACACTCATGAAGATCCATATCTTCCAGCAATTTTCCGGAATTGACCCGGACCAGCTCAATGAAATCTGGTCGGACCCGGAGGTAATCGTCCGGATCGTCAAATCCCTTCCCAATATCCAGGAGCGGGAAATCCTCGAGGAGAGCCAGGACGACAAGTTTCTCCGCCGGAAGGTTCGTTACCTGGCTAAGGGCCCGATCCCGACTTTCGCGCAATCGGAAGCTGGAAGGCTGGCGGTAACTGGCGAGCAGTTAATAACCCATGGCGGATAGCTTTAAACACAACAACGTAAGCAAAATGAAAAGAAGAGTTAAGACCCTGTTTAAGCTTTTACTTTTTACTTCTAACTTTTTACTTCTCACTTGTTTTCCCGTCCATTCCGCGGAGATCCCGGCCTCCCCCACCGTTTACTGGGCCGCGACCCAGGATGGCTGGGAATTGGCGGTTCACCGTTATAAACCCGAGCCTTTGCGGGAAAACAGCGTGCCGGTGGTCATGTTCAACGGCCTGGGGGCCAACCGCTATAACTTCGAAAGCGACGACCGCCACAGCATGGCCCGTTTCCTGGCGCATAATGGGCTGGATGTCTGGATCGGCGAATGCCGGGGCATGGGGCTTTCCCGCCGGGCTGACGGAAAAAAAGCCGATTACCTCTGGTCCTTTGAGGATTTCATCCTCACCGATATCCCGGCCATTTTGGAAAAGGTCAAGTCCGAAACCAAGGCCCGCCAGCTTGACTGGGTCGGACACAGCATGGGGGGGATGGAACTTTACGCCTACCTGGAGAGAGGAGACGCCCGTCTGATCCGCCGGGGGGTGGCGGTGGCCTCCCCGGTATCGTTTCGCATTCCCAATGACATCCTGGCTTCGCAGGAGAAATTAACCTTCCTGCTGAAAATTTTTAACCGGGTCCCGGTCAAGCAATTAATCAAGGTTTTCCTTCTCTTTAATATGGAGTTCGGCTCCACTTTCAGCATCATCCAATACAACCAGGACAATTTGGACCGAAATTTTGTCCGCCATCTTGCCCCGCTGGCGGTGGAAAACCTGCCCGCCAAACTTCTCCTGCAGTTTTCCAACGCGCTCAAAGACGAAAGCTTCGCCGCTCACGCCGGCAATTACGATTACTCCGCTAATTTAGCCAGGATAAAAAACCCGATCCTGCTCATCGCCGGGTCTCTCGATAACCTGGTCTCACCCGCCAGTGTTCTCGAGGTTTACAACGGGGTCTCCTCACCCCGGAAGAAAATGGTGGTGGCAGGCCGGGGCAATGGTTTCCAGCGGGATTACGGACATATCGATCTTCTGATGGGGGAAACCGCCCTCGAGGAAATCTTTCCCTTGGTCTTGGATTGGCTGGTCAAACAGTAGACCGATTCTCAATCAGCATATCAACAAGATGGGTAACCGCAACCTTCAGGTTGCGCCTTTTTCGCAGGCTAAAGCCTGCGGCTACCTCTCTATGCGCTATGCTCTTTGCGCTATGCTTTTGCCATTCGTCACTCGTAAATCGTCAATCGTCAATTGGTATTTTCGTCAATCTTTAAGCACGTCCCGGGCGATGATCATTCGCTGGATCTCGCTTGTCCCTTCCACGATCCGGAACATCCGGGCGTCCCGGTAAAGGTGCTCGATCGGGGACTCTTTTATATACCCGGTCCCGCCATGGATCTGCAAAGACCGGTCGGTGACCCTGCACAGCATCTCGCTGGCGAAAACCTTGGTCATCGAGCACATGGCATCCACCTTCTGGCCGGCATCCACACGCGCCGCGGCATCAAAAAGCATGCACCTCGAGGCATAGATCTCGGTGGCGCTGTCGGCCAGCATCCACTGAATCGCCTGGTTCTCCGCGATCGGCTTGCCAAATTGGACACGGATCTTGGCGTAATCCCGGGCCAGCTTGAGGGCCCGTTCGGCAAATCCGATCATCGAGGCCGAGAGGGTAATCCGGGCTTCATTGAGAGACTTCATCGCGGTCCGGAATCCCTGTCCCACCATTTTGGGTCCCCCGATGATATTTTCCTCCGGGACCTGGCAATCCTCGAAAATGACTTCGGCCGGTTTGCTCCCGACATTTCCCATCGCCTTGAAAATTTTTCCAATGACCAGGCCGGGGGTACCCTTCTCCACGATAAAGGCCGTGATCCCTCCCCGGGCCCGCTTCTCCTTGTCGGTCAAAGCCAGAACGGTGAAAATCGAGGCCCGGGGGGCATTGGTGATGAAATACTTGGTTCCATTAATCGCCCAGTTGCTCCCTTTCTTGACGGCGGTGGTGGAAATCGCCGACGCGTCACTTCCGGCCCCCGGCTCGGTCAGGGCGAAACTGGCCATCTTTTCGCCCGAGGCCAGGGAAGGCAGATATTTTTTCTTCTGTTCCTCGGTCCCGTCAAAAAGGATTCCCTTGGATCCGACCCCGTTGTTAGTGGTGATCTGGGAGCGGACCGCGGCATTGGTCCGGGAGAGCTCAATCAGGATCAGGCAGTAATCGATGATCGAGAGCCCGAGGCCGCCGTACTCGGTCGGGGTGGTAACCCCGAAAAGCCCCAGCTGGCAAAGACCTTTAATGATGTGCTCGGGAACCTCCCCTTTTTCCTCGATTTCCATTTCGACCGGGTAACATTCCTTTTCGACGAACTTGCGAATGGTTTCCAGAAACTGTTTCAACTCGGCAGATGGCTCAAAAACCATGGTTCCCCCCTTCTTAAAATATTTAATTTTTTTTGTTTATTTAAACTATTCTTTCAATTTACGATTGACGATTTACGATTTACGATTGCATATTAAAAAAACATAAAACCATCCGTATTCTCTGTTTTTAATTCATTATTAATGAGTTGCAATCGTTATTGTTTTTTGATTTTCATTCGTAAATCATCAATTCTTTTGATCTACGCAGCCTAAAGGCTGCGGCTACCTCGCTGTGCGCTATGCTCTATGCGCTATGCTTTTCCCATTCGTCAATCGTAAATCGTCAATTTTAGAACCCCATTTCCTTCCCAATGACAATTACCTCGATCTGGGACCGGCTGGGGGCCCTCGCCAGGATTACCAGGGCCCGGCAGATCCGGGTGGGAAGATCACAATCCTGGCAGACCCCGGCTTTCACGCACGGATTGGGGAGGTTCAGGCTCTTGGCCCGCAGGGGCCCGGCTACCTCCCGGATCCGGCGGATCGCCGCCTCCCGATCCGCCACGATTTTATTGATTCCGACTACCACCATTACCTTTTGAGGGCCAAAAATCAAGGCCGCCACCCGGTTGCCGATTCCGTCCATATTCACGATTTCCCCCTCGCGGGTGATGGCATTGGCGCTGGTGAGAAAAAGATCGCAGGTCAGCTGGGCTTTCCGGATCATCTGGTCATCCGCCAGGTTCAACCCCTCCTGCCAGTGATCATAAAGCTTCCCGGCCCGGATCCGGATTTCCGGAATCACCTCGAGATCGCGAATCGTTTTAGAACCCCCCACCCCGACCGCGCTTCCCGGCTCAATCCGGGAAAGGAGATAATGCCTGGCTTCTTCCGGGACGGGAAAAAAACGGGCCTGGTAACCCCTTTTCTCCAGGGTTCTTAAAAAAGAGTCAATCTCTGACGGCAAAGCTGTATTGAGTTTTCCTGAATTCGGAAAAGATGGGGGAGGATTTATCTTCTGATCCGTGGGACTAAGGGATTAATGAAAGATATTATTCAGTTTCTTCTCGATGGCGTCTTCCTCGGACTTGGTGGCGATGGAGAGTTCCCGGATGAGGAGGGAGCGCGCCGTGCCCAGCATCCGCTTTTCCCCAAAGGAAAGGTCTTTCTTGCGGCGCAGGTGCTCGAGATCGCGGAGAACCTCGGCGATCTCAAAAGCTGAACCGGTCTTGAGTTTTTCGTTGTATTCCTTCTGCCGACGATTCCAGGAAAGATCCAGGCGGATATTGACCTTGCGGTCTCTTAAAATCTGGAAAATCTTGGAGGCCTCGTTCTGGTTAACCACCTCCCGGAGCCCGATCTGCACCGCCGAGTCGGTCGGAACCAGCAAAACCATCCCGTTATCAAGGATCCGGACGACATAAAAAGTGCTCTCATCGCTGGCTGAGATCCGTCTGGTCTCAATCGCTTCAATAACCCCCACGCCGTGATAAGGATACACCGCCAAATCACCGATCTTAAAATTCATTGGGAGCCCTCCGTTTACTAAAGTTAATGGTATTCTACTATAGTCAATGCGCTGCTGTCAATCATTCTCCATAAAAAAATACTTAAAAGTTAGTTGAAACTATCTTAAAATCGCTCTCGTAATCGGTTTTTCTGGAAGATGCTTAAAAGGATAAACACCCTCATTTCCCCCGGCATAATCCCGCGGGCTGAGGGAAAACAACCTTGCTGCCTTTCCGGGCCGATCTGATTCCCCCGCCCTTCCGAAAAGGCCGGCTTCAGTAATATAAATGGTCACCTTTTAAAGCTGCCTCAGACTACTGGTTTTTATTATAACCTTATTTTTTGACTTCGTCCACAAATTCGGTCTTTACCTTGGCCAGGGCCTTCATCCCCAACTGCTGGAACTTGGCGTATTTGAGGAGCTTCTGCATGTTGCCCTTGACCTTGATCTTGCCCTTCATCATCGCCTGCAAGGGATCGATTTCCCCCTTGATAATCCCTTTTATCACTGAATAAGGGGCGCGGATGGTGTATTCGGCTGTCCGCTCGTTCTCGTTTTTGAGCTGGTAGTATTCGAGCATCTCCCCTTTGTAAGGCTTGGAATAATACATAAAAGGCTGGTCAAGCTTTCCGGGCTCCGCTTCAATTACCATAATCATGTCCCCTTCCCAATCAGCCCCGGCTTTCTTATATTCAGGGTCCGACTCGGCCACCTTCCGCATCTCCTCCACCCACTCTGGACTGGGAAATAATGCCATGACTGGCTTCCTTTCTGAAGGAAAAAGAGAAAAACTATATTAAATTTTTAACACACTGTGTCATAAATTGCAAACAAAAAATTCGATAAATTTCTTATTAATGTAATCCAGATCCCGCGTTTTCAGACCCGGATATAAAGGTAAATTTACCGTGGTTTGAGAGCAGAGATAAGAGTTCGGGTAGGAACCGGTTTTATATTGCCGATAGACCGGCATTTCCGGGACGGAATATTCGATCAGCCAGCCGAGCTGGATCCCCTTCCGGCGCAGGGCCTCGATGGTTTTGATCCGGTCCGGGACCCGGACCACGTAATGGGAATACGTGGCTCCAACCATCAAGGGCGGAAGAACAACTTTATCCTTGATCGGCTGCAGATGCCGGTCATAATACCCGGCCATTTCCTCTTTCCGCCTGAGAATTTCCGGGTATTTTTTTAACTGCTCGATCCCGACCCGCGCTTCCAGGTCCACCATTCGCTCGAGATAATCTTTCGGCAGGGTAATTTTATTTTCATCATAATCAGAGGTGAAAAAATCAAGAAAAGGGGTTTTTTCCTCCAGGAAATCGACCAGCCGGTAAAGCGAATCGTTCAAGGTCATGAAGGCCAGAGATAAATATATTGATCTGGTCAATCTTTTCCGAAAATTTCCCGGAGCAAAGCTGGAGTCCCGGTATTCCCGAAGGGATTGGCAGATATTTTCATCGTTAGTGGTGACCATCCCCCCGAGAACCGAGGTGATCATCTTGTTGATGCCCAGGCCGAAGATGGCCGCATCCCCTTCATTACCGACCGGTTTTCCCTGGCAAGTGGCGCCCAAGGAATGGGCGCAGTCCTGGAAAACCAGGATTTCCCTTCCGGTCCGGTTGATAATCTCGAATAAGCGCCGCGGATTGCCTGGGTAACCGAAAAGATTGGTGGGGATGATTACCCTGGTCTGGTCGGTGATGGCGTTCTCCAATAAATCCAGGTCCAGGTTATAGTCGGACAGGGAAATATCCACAAAGCGGGGAATATTTCCCGAGGCCACCACCGCGTGAGGGACGACCACGCAGGTATAAGCGGGAATGATGACTTCCGCGCCCTCGATCCCCCGGGATTTTAAAAGGGCATACAGGCCGCTTCTCCCGTAGGGGAAAGCCAGGGCATATTTGGCCTGCAGGGCCCGGGCGAATTTCTTTTCGAATTCTTCCACCGCCGGGCGGCCCCAGGCCAGCGCGGCGCGGAATTCCTCCCAGCCGAGATAAGGTTTATATCGAGGGATCATCTTGGATATCTACCCTTGGTGTCTCAGTAAAAACCTTACAATATTTTTTTTCGTAGGGGAGCCCCTCCGCGGGCTCCCTTCTTCGGGCGGCCGCGGAGGGCCGCCCCTACATAACTGATTGTCATCCCCGCGAAAGCGGGGATCCAGAAAAACAAAAAAACTGGATTCCGCATCAAGTGCGGAATGACGGGATAAGGTAACCCCGTGGCAAGACCACGGGGAATTACAAGTTAAAAATTTTAAACCCGTTATGATCGATTTTTCAGCGGCGGGCAGGTTCAAGCCGTGGGGATCCGGCCTTTCAGCATCGAGACGATAAAGCGATCCAGGCCCAGATCGCTCTTGGTGGGGCTGTAAGGGGTATAGTTGATGATCCGCACGATCCCGTGATCCGGCATCCCCTCCCTCGGCACGTAAACAATCAGGTTGAGGGCGGCGGGATCCTGGTCGATCCGGGCCAGGCCTTCCATCTCCATCGGCAAACCCAAAAGATCGGCCAAGATCACCCGGTTTACCCCGCCGTGGGCCGCGACCAGGACCGGGCCGTCCTCCCCCTCGGCGGCCACGAGCCGTTTCCAGGCCTTTAGCACCCTCCCCTCAAATTCGGAAAGGCTCTCTCCCCCGGGGAATCTTCCCTGGAGGGAAAACTGGGCCCGGAAATCGGCGGGGGATTGAATATTTCGGGCGGAGGGAAAATAACGGTCAATGGCCTCGGAGACCGTGATGCCTTCAAGCTGGCCCACTGAAAATTCCCGGAGATGAGGGTCGGTCCTGACCTGCATCCCCCGCCCCTGCACCACGATTTCGGCCGTTTGGAGGGAACGCTTTAAGTCGCTGGCGTAAACCGCGGAGAATTTAGTCTCCTGGAAGTAGTCGCGGAGGGCCTGGGCCTGCCGGATTCCCCTTTCCGTCAGTTCGGCCCCGGTGTAATTGCGGATGACCCCTTCCTCATCCACCGTCCGGGCTTCACCATGACGCACCAGAAAGAATGATCGCATCTTGATTTAATCTTCCTTCAATCTTTGCTGTTCTTCATCCTTTGTGTCATTCCCGCGAAAGCGGGAATCCATGATAAAAAACCTGGATTCCGGGTCAAGCCCGGAATGACAACCAGGGTAAAGGAATTTACAACGCAGTACATTAGCCGTTAGCTATCAGTCGAACATAGTACTTTGAGCCTTGACCTTTGAGCTTTGACCATGATTTTATATATTCCTGAAGTCCGGATCCCGCCTCTGGATAAACGCCATCGCCCCTTCGGTGAATTCCCCGTTTCGCACCGCGTTAATCTGGGCCTGGGTCTCCATTTCCAGGACCTGCATCAGGTCTCCGGTCAGGCCCCGGTAAATGGCGGCCTTGGTGGCGGCCATCGCCCGCCGCGGCCCCCGGGCCAGTTTCTGGGCCAGCTCGTCCACCACCCGGTCCAGGTCGGCCACCGGTACCACCCGGGTCACCAGCCCGATCTCCTCCGCCTTTTTCCCCTCAACGAAATCGCCGGTGAAAACCAGTTCGAAAGCCTTGCGCAGGCCCACCAGGCGGGGCAGGAAAAAAGCCCCGCCCCCATCGGTAGCCAATCCCACCTTGACGAAGATCTCGCTGAATCGGGCCCGTTCGGAGGCGATCACGATGTCCGCGCCCAGGGCCAGGTTGCATCCGAACCCCACGGCCGGACCGTCCACCTTGGTGATGACCGGCTTGGGCATGTTCACCATCCAGGTGATGATCTTCTGGGCGGTGCGGGTGGTGGTTTCCATCACCCTTTCCATGGGATCCTCCCCTGCGAACCCCTCCTTGAGGTCGGCGCCGGCGCAAAAGGCCCCGGGAACACCGGTGAGCACTACCACCCGGACGGATTCGTCTTCGGCCGCGGCCGCCATTTCCTTCCAGAGCAGGTCCAGGGTCTGGGACCGCACCGCATTCTTCCGATCCGGCCGGTAAATGGTAATCGTGGTAATGGCGTCCTTCTTTTCCGAGAAAACTTCCGGCTTTTCCATGATTTCCTCCTTGAATAGGGGATTTTAAATCATCCAATTTAAAATTCCATTTGTAGTTGCCTCATTTATGAGGCTTCCTTAGTTATAATTTCTTCGCCCGATCCCTCATTTCTCTGGACAAGTGAATCGGGCAACTACTTCTGGGAAACGCAGCCTAAAGGCTGCGGCTACCGACTCTTAGCCCGATGAATCGGGCAACTACATTAAATGTAGGGGAGCCCCTCCGCGGGCTCCCTCATTCGGGCGGCCGTAGAAAGCCGCCCCTACATCAAATCTCCTCTTTGTAGGGGCTTGATTCATCAAGCCCGAAAATTAGCCCAGCAATCCAAAACGAAGATCGGAGGCAACCATTTCCGAGCATTCGATCCCGCTCTGCGTGGCGAGCTCGGTCCCCACTCCGCGTCCTCCCGCACCGTCCCCGGCAAAATACAGGCCCCGGATGGGGGTGCGGATCAGGGGCCGGTTCTTCCCCACCTGGTCCACGGTCTGGGCCGTGGAGATGGCCGGGCCGAATTCCTTCCCGATCCAGTTGGCGATGAATTTGGTGTCAAAACGGTCGCACCAGATCATGTGTTTTTTCAAACCGGGGATCAATTCGTCCAGGGTATCCACCAGCTCATCCAGCCATTTTTCCGGCGGGTCCTGGAGATCCACGTCGGTGGTGGGACCGGCGGTGCAGGCGGTGATCAGCTGTTTTCCCGGGGGCGCGAGCGCGGGGTCGAAGTTGCTGGGCACGGGGCAGTAAACCATGGTCACCTGGGGAATCTTCCCTTCCATGATTTCTTGATAACCCTTTTTCACTTCCTCCAGGGTTACTTTCTTCGGATCGAAATTCTTATCCCGGATCCGGGCGCCGAACAGGGCGCCGGCTTTGAAAAGCTTTTTGTCGAGGCCGATCTTCACCTGGAAGGCGATGATGGATTTTTTCAGTTTTCTGACCTTTTCACGATAGAGCTCCGGGAAATGCTGTTCGCCGACTAGATGAAAAACGCTATCCCGGAGCGAGGTGGTGCTGACCACCGCCCGAGCCGGGAAGAACGTTCCTCCCTCTATTTCCACTCCCTGGACCTGGCCGTTTTCCACCCTGATCCGGGTTACCCGGCTCCCGGTCAAGAGATCCGCGCCCAGGCCCTGGGCGGCTTCCAGGAAAACGGAAGGAATCCGGCTCGCCCCTCCCCGCGGGTAAGAGAGGGTCCTTTCCCCGAACATCCGCTTGTAGCTCCAGATGGCCTCCCCGGCCGAGGCCTCCCAGAACGGGATCACGAAAAACAGCCCCAGGATTCCGCCCAGATATCCGAGCAAACGCAAATTCTTCCCTACATATTTGGCCACGAACTCATCCACCGGGCGCTCGTCCCATTTCTCGATCTCGGAATCCGGCATCATTACCAGGTCATAAAAAAGCTTGGACACCGCGATAAAATCCTTGAGTGGAACATCAAGCTGGCGATAAAGCTGGTAGTAGAAAGCCGGATACCGGTAGGCTTCCTTGGGCAGGATCAGGCTGTATCCCGCTCCGGTTAACAGGGCCAGATCGGAAACCTGGGCAAACTGGATGCGCCGGGGTATTCCCAGGCGACGCTGGACCTCCCCGATGGGCCCGTAATTACCCCGGGTGAACATATGGGTCCCGATATCGACCTTGAACCCTTCCTTTTCATAATAGGAACATGACCCCCCGATCTTCTCGTTCTTTTCCAGGATCAGGGTTTTCAACCCGGCCTTGGCCAGGAGCGCCCCGCAGGCGCATCCTCCCAACCCGGTCCCGATTACCGCCGCGTCGTATCCGTTCTTTGGATTCTCCATGATTCCCATCCCCTCCTGATAGGGAGCCTAATGTCAAATATCAAAAACCAAACATAGTATCAAAGTCAAATCATACCAGCACCTCGTCACCGAGCGCTTCGCCCTTTCGAGGCGGCGGGGAGGCCAGGCCGAATTATTAGAGGGTGTTCCGGGTAGGGGCTTGATTCATCAAGCCCGAAGACGGGCGCCATTAATGCCGCCCCTACATCACATCATTAACGCCTGATCAGACCAAATGCTATTAGAGGGTGTATTTTTCACCCGGCGGGTTACTTGTGACCCATATTCCCGGCTGATTTATTTTCCCTCTCCGTCGGAGATTCCCAATCACAACCTTCTCCATTTCCTGGCACGAGGCTTGCAATAATAAAAAGCAGAGGCGAATGAAAGCAAAATGAACGGAAAGAAGAACGTCATGGATAAAAGAGAAAAAATAACGAGCCTGGTTCTGCTGATCGGTTCTCTGCTGGCAATTCTGATCTGGACCCTTGTGTACAGTCTCTAAGCCGTGGCCCGGGACAATCATGAGCCCCTCCCTCAGGGGCTTTATTCGATGAATATGGACCCGCAATAAATTCCCTCCCCAATCCCGCAAGATCGACCCCCTGGGATTACCAAGGGGTCGCCCCCCCGGCCCGCCGCACTGGCGGGCCGCTTCATTTTAAAAAATTGAATGGGATTATGGGAATCCACCTCTCCATTTGTCATCCCCGCAAAAGCGGGGATCCAGAAAAATAAAATAACTGGATTCCGCATCAAGTGCGGAATGACGGAATAAGGTAATCCCGTGGCAAGACCAAAGGAAATTGAAAATATAATAATCTATATATTTAAATATGTTGTGATCTTATATTTAAAATTATTGTTTAAATATTTTGGAACTGAAAAAACAAAAATCCATCCTTTAATAATGTACGATTAAAATCCCGGCAGGTGTTTCATCATGAAATCGGCCAGAAGGTCCTCATCCGACTTGGCCGCGGCCTGGGCTTTCTTGGCCTCCTCCGGCCGGCCGGCCGCGGCGGCCGCGTTCGCGGCGGCCGGCACCCCGATGAAACCGGATTCAATTTGGTAGACGATATCATTGTAAATAGCCGAGTTATGGTAGGCGTCCACGCCCATTTCCTTTGTTTCTTTCTCGGTCTTGACCTTGCCCACCAGGTCAAATTTATCCTCGCCCTCGGTCTCCTGCCGGAGGAAACGGAAAGCCGGCACCACCTCGTAAGCCCGTTCTAATCCATCGGGGCCGGTGATCGCCAGCCGGTTTCCGTCAATCTTGATCTTGTCCTCGTCATTCAGGGAATCCAGAACCTTCTGGGTGAAAAATACCTTGTTGGATATTCCCTTGGACCCTTCCATCTTGGCTTCCGAGATCTTGGTATTGACCAGGTTGCTCCCGCTCAGGTCCGCGTGGGTCAGGTCCGCCTCCCGGAGATCGGCCTCCGAGAGATTAACCCCCAGCATTAACGCATGCCTGAGATTCGCCTCCCGGAGATCGGCTTTGGAGAGGTTCGACCCGCTCAGGTTGGCGTATCTAAGGTGCGCTCCCTTCAGATTTGCCCCCGAGAGCTCGGCTTTCTGAAGATCGAGTCCCCGGAGATCAAAACCCGAGAGATCCTCTCCCCGCTGAACCTTGTCCAGAACCTCCTCACGGCTTAGCTTCTTCAATTTTCAATCTTTATTTTTCGAGAAATGGGAGGAACCCCGAGATCAAAAGGTAATGCCCTTCTGGTGAGCTTCGCGGGCGATGAAATCCTCGACTCTTTTCTTTTCCTGCTCATCCAGGTTGCGGAACTGAACCCCCATGCCCGGGATCAGGTTGCTCTTTGATTTTTTATCGTATTCGCTGACCCAGACCACCTCCCCTTCAATATTCAGGGGAAGCTCGGCATCCGGCAGGCCGACCTTCAAGGCAACCCGGGTGCCGAGAGGAAGGGGGTTGCGGGTGGAAATAAACATTCCACCCTGGCTGATGTTCATCGAGTAATCCGAGATGAAGCCTTCCAGGCTCTGGTAACGGACATCCAACTGGATCGATATCCTTTTTTTCAGACGTTTATCCGGGTCAAACCCTTTAGCCATATCCACCCCCATGGTTGATTCTTTCCGAAAGCCAATTTACCCCGGGTTGGAGCTTTTTGTCAATTTCTTCTGCCGGAAAATAACAAGGCTTTTCCGAAGGGAAAAGCCATATCTTTTGCCGAGATAAATCTGGGAAAGGCGGTTATTGGCCTGTCTAATATTTGATTTTCTATGGAGTGCAATAGCTTTCTATTGCATTGAATCGGCAAGCCGATGCAGTCCATATAAGAAATTTGACAGAAAAACCCGGGGCACCCTCTACTCAAGTCTGGCCGACGGATCCCCGAATAAATGGTAGCTCCTGAGAATATCCCTTGATCCTCCGTTCTGCGCTTCCTCCAGCTTGGCCTTCAGGAAGCTCGAACCCAGGCGTTCACCGGCCAGGATTGATCGCAGGAAAGAATTGTTAAGCTGAATCTGCTGTTCCGGGTAGGTAAACCCGGAGGAGAATAACCCGGCAAAAGCCCCGCCGCCCGGCAGGCGGACCATTTCCTCGCCGAGGGATTCAAGGTAAGGCACGTCGAAATAACCGCTCAGGCAGCCCAGGGCCGCGGCCAGGAAGGTTTTCCCGTTCCCCGAGAGATAGGAAAGCTCATCCACCCCGAAAATATCTTCCTGGGCGTATATGTCGATGGCGGAGTGACCGGCATATTCGAAAATTCCCACCCCTTGCTGGAGAGAATTCAGGATCATCTGCCGGGTGGTTTCCAGGCCCAGGCTTCCCAGGTAAGCCCGGGTGATATCAAAGCCTGGCGTCAGGATCGCCGCCGCCGCTTCCATCCCCTGCTCGAAAACCGGGTCATCATTGTCCGCCGAAAGGAGCACTTCTTCCCCGGCCAGGGGTTTTCCCTGCCGCGCCAGGATTTTTGCCACCATCGCCTTCAACTCGGAGGGGGTGCGGGCCGGGAGTCGTCCGATCGCCAGGTCGGGGACTTCATCCGCGCCGTCCACGCAGGCATACCAGTTATCCGAAGGCCCGGTGAATTCGAGGTAATCCGTGGTTACCTGCGGGGCCGGGATCACCCCGGTTTTCCCGGTGCCCATGTAGTCCTTGAAATCATAACTCGCGTCCCCGGCCAAAAGCACGAAGGCCGGCGGAGGCGCGGTCCAATTATGATAGGCATAGCTGAGGAAATCCCGGATCGCCCGGGGATCCAGCTCGCCGTAATTAAACTCGTCGTAAATATCTTCCACGTCCACGAGACTGACCCGCAGGCCTTCCTGCATCCGGGCGGAAACCAGGGGCAGCAGGTCCTCCTGGAAAGCCTGGGGACCCACGATAATCAGGTCCGCCTCGTTGGATTCCCGCTTGAGCTGGGAAGGAACATCCCGTTTGACCGAAGTGGGGGCGACCATCCCGGAACCGTTCAAAGCCAGGTATTCCCCGGCCTCCGCGCGGAATCTCGCCAGGTAACCGGAATCCAGGGAAGAAATCTCCAGGTCAACCAACCGGGCCTGATTCGCCTTGGCTCCCAACCGGTAAACCAGGATATCTTCACCGGCAAAACCGGTGATCTCGACATTGGCGGTTCCGGGAACCTGGAACCTGATCTTCCCGGATTTTCCCGAAAGCGCCCGGAGGTAGGTAATCTCGATGCTGTTCAGCAGAATCACGTTGTTGCCCGCGCCGGTATCTCCCGCCAGGACCAGGTTCAGGGTATTCCCCGACTCGGCCATGATTCCGGCCGGGATCGGGAACGAAGCCGAGATTTCTCCCCTTCCACCCCAGGTCATTTCCCCGATGGAAACGCGGTTCAGCTCCACCCGGAGATGGTTTTCTTTCTCGATGGCGGGATCATCCAGGAGACCGATCACGGACAGGTTGATCTCGCCCTCCGCGTCCGGCACCGGGTCCGGGATTTCCAGGGCGAAATCCTTGGCCTCGTCGGCCACCAGGGAATCCCAGTACCAGTGATCCGCCAGGTCTCCGCCGGGCATGTTCGCGAAGTAATAACGGTTTTCTTCCAGGAGCTGAACCTGGGTGGTTTCACCCAGGCTGGGAAGACCCGCGGCCGGGGCCGCGGAAACCCTGGGCAGGGTCAAGCCCATCCGACGATCGGGAATGATCCAGTAAACCGAGGCCGAGGTGTATTTGCTGTCCGGTTTCCGGCCGGCGAAGCGCAGTTCGAGATTCTCCGCGGTGGAACCCCGCTGCCAGCGCGAAAGTCTCTTCTGGATATCCCGGTCCGAACTTTCGTCCGGGGCGGTTATTTCCACGGGAATCTCTTTGCCTTCGTAAAACACCCGGATTCCGTTGGCCCGGAACCCCAGTTTGCCCAGGTCATTCAGGGGCACCCGGCAGATTCCGTCTTCGGTAATTCCGAGTTTAACCGCCTGTCCGGAAGCCGTGATTAATTTCCATTGGGCTTCCCCGCCCAGATAATTGAGAACGGTACCCAGCGGGAAGGAGCGCC
>JAPLJI010000085.1 GCA_026388655.1 Pseudomonadota bacterium | reverse complement strand
GTTCTATTCGAGTACATCGAATCTTTTTACAATGCCAGGCGGATTCATGCTACGCTCGATTATGTTTCACCGGTTGAATATGAGGCCATGCAGCTGGCAAAATGTGCTTAGCAACGTGTCCATTTTTCCGGGGCTATATCACACATTACCTTTTCTAAAAATTCACTTGGTTTTTTAATTATCAAACACGCATCTGCATTAAAATCAACGAATAATCTTGGAACAAATGCCTTCGACAGACAATAAACATAGTAATCGGATTTAGACTCCCAAATTCTGGTAATGGTATCATTAATAACAGGAATTTTTCTTAATTTTTCTATTTTCTTATCATAATAGGTAATTCTTGCTCCGTTTAATTTTTCTTGAGTAGATATTCGCAACTCATCATCTCTAAGAGAGGGATTTAAAGATTCATCTTTATAATAGCTTGCCGAATTTATACGGATTTTACCAAACATAAAAATATCTTTAAGATATTGATGCATCCCATATTTAAATAAAAATCCTTTTCCATCGTAATTAAATTTTCTACAAACTGAAGCTGCCTTGTTAGCAAAAGGGTGATTAGGGGTGGGAATACTCACATTTTCAAAAATATTTATTAATCCATCTGGAAATCCCGCCGGATAATCCCCATATCTCAATCTGAATTCTTCCAATGCATGTATAATAAGATTTCCCCAATATATGCCTTCACTATTCATATGTAATGGACCAATTTTGTTATTTTCATTAAGCATTAAAAAGTTTGAAAATATATCTAAAAAACGCTGTTCCAATTCATGTTTTTGTAAATATTCCATATATCTGTTTTTTTGATATTCCGTTCTTATGAATTCGTGCCTTTTCAAGATTGAAGCTCCTCAATTTCCTGCATGGTTTGCTTTATTATCATCACTAAACCAGATAGTTTTTACGGAATCAACTGTCCGCGGATATATTGGAAAAGTCATCGGGCGGGTAAAGCAGACCCCTAGGATTTATCAAAGAACTTTTTTACCTCATTAACATCATTGACCACCGGCATGGGGGGGAGGCTTCTTAAGAAGATTTTCCCGTAGCCCTTGGTGCGGAGGCGGGGATAATCGTACCGGGAAATCAGATCGAAACACCGACTCGGGCAAAAATAAGTTTTTCTTCCTGGGGAACTTTCTGACCGACTTCTTTTATCGCGTCAAGATAAAGCCTGATAGCTTCTTCGGCGTTCTTAAGGGTTTCTTCCACGGTTTCCCCCTGCGTTACGCATCCTTCCAGCGCGGGGACTTCGAGCCAGAAACCTCCTTCTTCAGCCTGATGCAAAATTACCGAATACTCAAGAATTTTCATATGTTCTCTTTCGTCAGTCCACAATATCCATTAGGCCTTCGATAACCGCTTCGACTTCATCAGAGCTGGCCTGGCCGATCTTTTTCCCGAGCCGTTCCGTTGAAATCGTCCGGATCTGGCTGATTTTTACCCATGATCTTTTTGGCATCTTCGGTTCTCTAAGTTCTAAAGTCAAAGGGAAACCGGCTTTGGGCTCTTTGCTGGTAACCGCCAGGGCGATCACGGTTCCGGATTTTTCGTTGAAGATATCGTGACTGATCACTAAAACGGGGCGGACTCCCGCCTGTTCGTTTCCCCGGACCGGATTAAGATCGGCCCAATATATGTCGCCTCTTAATATTTTTCCCACGGATCGTCCTCGAAGCCCAGGGATTCTTCCGCCGCGGCCGTTTCTTCGGCGGGATCGAGTTTAGATAATTCGTTAAGGAGTCTCTTTTTTCTCCAGCCCTTAAGCTTGTCCTCGAGCGCGTCCTGAATCGCCTTGGATCTGTTTTTATACTTTCCTTCCCTGACCAGGCGATCCACCTGTTTGAGAATTTCCTTCTCTACGGTTATTGCCACCTTCGCGACAGCCATCATCTCACCTCCTGATTATTAGTATTACCTTTTATCATACCATATCGGCCGAGTCAAATTTTGGGACCTGAGTCGTCTGCTTTGGGGCCTGTCCTTGAGAGGGTGTCCTACGGTTGAATTCCGGGGTGATTCTGTAGCTGCCTCATCTTCGGTGAAGATATTTTCTCGGCCCGACAAATCGGGCAACTCCGCAATCGTTGGACAGCCTCTTGATTTCCGGGCAAGTAAATAGTTCTTCATCTAATACGCAACCTGAAGGTTGCGGCTACCATTATTTAACTGCAAAGAATTTTTCCACATCCGCTACATCACTGACCACCGGCATGGGGGGGAGGCTTCTTAAGAAGATTTTCCCGTAGCCCTTGGTGCGGAGGCGGGGATCGAGGAGGGCGATCACGCCCCGGTCGGTTTTCCGGCGGATCAGGCGGCCGGCCCCCTGGCGGAGAAGCAGGACCGCGGCCGGAAGCTGGTAATGGCGGAAAGGGTCATCCCCATTTTCACGGATCTTTTCGATCCGGGCCTCGATGATCGGTTCGGTGGGGACGTCGAAAGGCAGGCGGTCAATTACCACCAGGCTTAAAGATTCCCCGGGAACGTCCACCCCTTCCCAGAAACTGAAGGTGGCCAGCAGAATCGCGTTGCCTTTTTCCTTGAACAGGCGCAGGAGTTCGGCCTTGGGGGCTTCGCCCTGGATGAGGATCGGATAGGGGATTTTCCCCTCCAGAAAGGTCGCCACGTAATTCAGGTTGGCGAAGCTGGTAAAGAGCAGAAAAGCCCGGCCCCGGCTGGCTTGAACCAGTTTTTCTATCTCTTGAGCCAACGCTTCCGGGTAAGAAGGTTGGTTGGGCTCCGGCATGGACCGGGGGAGATAGAGCAAAGCCTGGGTTTGGAAGTCGAAGGGGGAAGGGAAGGAATGGGCCTCGATTTCTTCGGGCAGGCCCAGGCGGGAGAGAAAGTAGGAAAAATCCGCCTGGCTTCCCCCCGGGGTGGAAAGGGTGGCCGAGGTAAAAAGGATGTTCGGATAGAGCGGGTAAAGTTTTTCCTGAAGTTCGGAGGAAATTTCGATCGGGGTGGCGTGGAGGGTGAGGAATTGCGCCCGCCGCTCCACCCAGAAAATCAGGCCCGGCTCCTCCCGCCAGATGATGGTTTCCAGGGCGATCGCGGTTCTTTCCGCCTGCTCGGAGAGAGGAGCGAGGTCTTCTTCCCCGGCGGGTTTGACCTTCAAAATTTTGACCCGAGAGGAGAGGGCGCGGAGGGCTTCCGCCAGGATTTGACCCTCGGCTTTCACCGTTTCGGCCGATTTGCCCGGCTCGAGCCGCCGGCGGAAATCCTCGAGAGGGAAGAGACTGGAGAAAATTTTCCAGGCGTTTTCCACCCGGGAGAGGATCGATCCCCAGAGGTTGTCCGGCTTTTCGAGGATGATCCTCTGCGCCTGGCCGAGCAGGCGGCGGAGATCAGCCTGGCCGAAGGTGACCCCCAGGATTTCGCTGGCGATTTCCTCCAGGTTGTGGGCCTCGTCAAGAATCAGGAAATCCACCTCCGGCAAAAGTCCGGCGGAGAGTTGCTCGCGAAGGGACAGGTCCGTGAGCAAAAGGTGATGGTTGGTGACGATCAGGTCGGACTGGGCCGCCCGGGTTCGGGCCCGCATCAGGAAGCACTCGGTGAAAACGGGGCAGCGTCCGCCCAGGCAGGCGTCGGGATGGGCGGAGAATTCCTCCCAGAAGGGAAGGTTGTCCGGGAGGGTCGAAAGCTCGGCGCGGTCCCCGGTTTTGGTCAGGCTTCCCCAGGCCAGAAACTCGGAAAGCATTTCTCCAGACTCGGAAAAAAGCGAGCGCTGGCGGGAAAGGGCCCGGTATTTCCGGAGGCAGAGATAGTTTTTCCGGCCCTTGAGCAGGGCCACGTTCGGGTTGGTCCCGGTCAGGGATTTCAGCATCGGGATATCCTGGTCCAGAAGCTGGTCCTGGAGGTTCTTGGTGGCCGTGGCGACGATGGTTTTTTTTCCGGACAGGATGGCCGGGACCAGGTAGGCCAAGCTCTTGCCGACCCCGGTACCCGCTTCGATTACCGAGAAGCCGCCGGAGGCGAAAAATTCCCGGGCCCGCTCCGCCATTTCTTTCTGCCCCGGGCGGAATTCCGGGCTGGCAATGACCGCGAAGATCCTGCCTTCCGGGCCGAAAATAGAGGAAATATCGTCGGCGACCGGGGTGGAGGCCGCGGGCTTGGCGCGGGGAGGCTTTTTAACTCGAGGGGCTATTTTGGATTCTTGTTTTCTTCTCTGGCCCCTTCTTCCTTCCCATGGGCGGGGCGGGAGAGGCGGGCCAGTTCTTCGGACATCTTCCGGAGGCGGGTGTCCACCCGGGCGTTGAGAGAACCTTCCTCCCATTTGCCCTCGGGGGTGCGTTTGCCGGCCGGGATCCCGGTCAGGACTTCCAGGGCCTCATCAACATGGGAAACGGAAAAGATCCGGAATTTTCCCTCGGCGACGGCCCGGACCACCTCTGGCTTGAGCATGAGATTTTTCACGTTGGACTGGGGGATGATCACCCCCGGGACGCCGTTGACCTTCTTGATCTTGCAGACCTCGAAGAAACCTTCGATTTTTTTATTCACCCCCCCGATCGGCTGGATCTCGCCCATTTGGTTAACCGACCCGGTGATGGCGATTCCCTGCTTGATCGGGGCGTCGGAAAGGCTGGAAAGCAGGGCGATCAGCTCCGCCGCTGAGGCGCTGTCGCCTTCCACCCCCTCGTAACTCTGCTCGAAGCAGATGGAGGCGGAGAGGGAGAGGGGCTTGTCCTGGGCGTAACGGCCGGCCAGGAACCCGGAGATGATCATGATGCCCTTGGAATGGATTTTCCCCCCCAGGTCGGCCCGCCGCTCGATATCGATGATACCCTCGCGGCCCAGGGAGACCGGGGCGGTGATGCGGTTGGGACGGCCGAACATGTAATTGCCCAGGAAGATGACCGAGAGCCCGTTGATCTGGCCGGTCTTTTCCCCTTCCACTTCCATCAGGATGTAGCCCCGGGCGATCATCTCCCGGACCCGTTCTTCATAAAGACTGGAACGGTAGATCTTTTCCTCCAGGGCCCGTTCCACGTTGGCCACCTGGATTTCTTCGCTCCCGGATCTTTTCGCCCAGAGGTTGGATTCCACGAGGAGATCGGAGATGTCGGAGAAGCGGGTGGAGAGTTTTTCCTGGTCATCGGAGAGTTCCGAACCGAATTCGATCACCCGGGAGACGGCTTCCCGGGAAAGGTGGCGGATGTTCAACTCCCGGCAGCGGGAAGCGATAAAGGCGGCATAAAGGGAGACCGACTCGGGGCTTCTCTCCATCTGATAATCGAAGGCGGAATGAATCTTAAAAAGTTCCCGGAAGTCCGGGTCATAGGCGTAGAGGAGGTAGTAGATCTTGGGCTCGCCGACGATAATCACCTTGATGTTGAAGGGGATGGGCTGGGGCTTGATCGTCTCGGTGGTGGCGAATCCCAGCTGTTCGGAAAGATCTTCAATCCGGATTTCCTCTTCCTTGAGGGCGCGTTTCAGGCCTTCCCAGGCGTAGTAACGGGTCAGAAGATCGCGGTCGTTCAGGATCAGGAAACCCCCGTTGGCCCGGTGCAGGGCCCCCGGGCGGATCATGCTGAAATCGGTCGTCAGCATTCCGAACTGGGCCTTGCGGTCCACCCGGCCGAAGAGGTTGGGGAAAGTGGGGTTGGATTCGTAAACGATCGGGAGCCCCTTCTGCTCGGCGTTATCTACCAGTAGATTAACCGAATAGCGGTCGAAAGAAGGAGACATTTTTAGGAAGGGCAGGGGGGAGGGCTCCTCGGTTTTCCGGAAGTCCTCAATATTCTGCAGGATGTCCTCTTTCACCGCCTTCAGGTAGGGAGGGATTTTGGGGTGGGCGTGGTACTTTTCCTCGAGGTCGTCGAGAATCTGCCCGACCGCGTTCAGGGCGATCTCGCGGTCAAGTTCCTTGACCCGGTCCCGGAGCTGGCGTTCGAAACGGTTGATTTTTTTCAAACCCTGGTTCATTTCCTGCTGGAGCTCGGCCTGCCGCTCCTTGATCTCGTCCTGTTTTTCCTTGGGGAGGGCGAAAAATTCCTCCTGACTCAGGGGCTTGCCGTCCACCACCGGGAGGGCGACAAAACCCATCGGGGTGGACTGGAGAGTAAAACCATTGGCCTTGGCTTTTTCCTCGATCTCGTGCACGATCCGGTTCCGCTCCTCGGCCAGGCTCTCCGCGATCTGGCTTTTCCGCTTTTCGTATTCATCGCTTTCGAAGACGCGGGCGATCTCGATTTTCAAGTCGGAGACCAGGCTCTCCATGTCCCGTTTGAATTCCCGGCCTTTACCGGCGGGCAGGCTGATGGCTTCCGGGGCCAGGGGGTTGGAGAAGTTCTGGACGTAAACCCAATCCTCGGGTGCGGGCTTGGTCTGGGCCAGCCGTTCGACTGCCGCCTTGACGGTGGTAACCCGGCCGGTGCCGTGGGGGCCGGCGGCAAAGATGTTGAACCCGTGTTCGGTAACTCCCAGACCGAAATCGATGGCCCGGACGGCGCGCTCCTGGGCGATCACCCGGTCCAGGGGTCCCAGCTCCTTGGTGCTCTGGCAGACTACATCGTTAGGATCACAGATTTTGCGGATCTCGGCGGGTTTTAGCTCTCGGATCATAAGATATCATCCCCTATAAATGTAGAGTCCTAAGTCCTAGGTCGATGCCTAAAGAAGTCCGAAGTCGTCAGTCCTATGTCCGAAGTCGGAAAAGAAGAATTAATTACATTTTTTATGCTTAGGACTGGAGACATAGGACCGGGAACCCGAGACATCGGACTGAATTTTAATATATCAATTTGTTCAATGGATATTCGATGATCCCTGTGGCCCCGGCCCGTTTTAAATCCGGGATCATCCGGCCGACCTGGGACTCGTCGGCAATGACTTCGAGACTGACCCACTTGGGATCGGTCAGGCTGGAGATGGTCGGGTTTTTCAGGGCCGGAAGGAGGGCCATGACCTGCTTGAGTTTGGACCGGGGGACGTTCATTTTCAGCCCTACCCGGGAGCGGGCGGCCAAGGCTCCGGACAGGAGCATAACCAGGTTTTCGATCTTCTCGCGCTTGGCGGGGTTTTTAAAAGAGCCGGGGTTGGCGATGACCACGGTGGTGGAGATCATGACCACGGCGAGCTCTTTCAAATTGTGGGCCCGGATGGAACTCCCGGTTTCGGTGAGTTCCACGATCGCGTCCGCGAGGGAAGGCGGTTTTACCTCGGTGGCTCCCCAGGAAAATTCCACCTCGGCCCGGATTTTATTGGCCTTCAGAAACTTCCGGGTCAGGTTGACCACTTCGGTGGAGATCCGCTTTCCGTTCAGGTCCCGGATCGTCCGGACGGGGGAATCTTTCGGCACCGCCACGATCCAGCGAATGGGGTTCAACCCGGTTTTGGCGTAGGGCAGCTCGGCCACCTCCCTGACCTTGGCCCCCTGTTCCCGGACCCAGTCCCGGCCGGTAATTCCCGCGTCAAAATCCCCTTTGGCGACATAGCGGGGAATCTCCTGGGCGCGGAGCAGGAACCCTTCAATCTCGGGATCGGTGAAATAGGGAACATAGGAACGTTCCCGCACGGAGATCTGGATTCCCGCCTGTTGGAAAAGCTTCAGGGTGGCTTCTTTAAGACTTCCGGATGGAAGGGCCAGTCGGATTTTCACTTGCTCTCCTTGGTTATTTCCCGGATCGGATAACCCCGATCCAGGATTAATTTTAGCGTTTCCCTGGTGACACGATAAGTCCCGGATTTGGTGGCCATAAAACCACCCTGCTTTTTCAGGAAAGTGAAGATCTCGCCTTCCGTGACCGGGTCTTCGATCTCGATCTCCACCATTCCCGGCCCCCAAAGATAATCATCAATTTCACTGTCGGAGAGTCTTTTCATCAAGTCATGATTTGTGGTTAATTGCGAAATCCAAGTTTTACGGATTATTATGTCATTGCTATGTTTAAGTCAAGCCAGGAATTCCGCCGCTTTCCCCGGGAGATTTCTCGCCTTCTAGGTTGGGGCCTGGCGCTCTGGTTGGCCGCGGCTATCCCGGCCTGCGGACCAAAAATGATTATCCGAGACGGCAAGAAAATCCCGCTGGAAATTGCGGCAACCATGGATTTCGCCCAGGCCGAGGACAAATTTCAGCTGAAGGACTGGGCGAAATCCTACCCGGAGTTCCAGCGTTTTCGGGAAACCTTTCCGGAGAGCAAGCTGGCGGACGAGGCCCTGTTCCGGATGGGGGAAATCCGGTTGAACGAGAATAATTATTTGGAAGCCCTGCGGTTATTCACCGAGTTTATCCAAAAATACCCGATGACCGATCTCGCCCGGGACGCCCTCGTCCGCCAGGCCCTGTGCTATCACCAGCTCGGTCAGGAGCAAGAAATGGTTTCCATCCTCTCCGAGATCCGGGAATCAGTGGGAGAAAAAGAACGGGTGACCCTGGATTATGTCCTGGCCCAGGGTTACGAGAAATTAGGCCGCTTTGGCCAGGCTTTGCTTTCCTTACAGAACGTCCTGCCCCTGCTGGAAGGCGAAAAGGCGGACGAAGTCCAGAAAAAAGTGGTGGAGATCATCCGGGTCAAGCTGTCGGAAGAAGAATTGGAGCGGTTAATCGGCGATCTCGACCCGGAGTATTTCCTGGCGGAGGCTTTGATTGAACTCGCCCACCGTAAAATTGACCACCAGGACTGGAAGGGGGCCGAAAAGTTCCTGACCCGCGAACTGGAGCGGACCCCGATTTTCAATCGCCGGGGAGAGGTGGCGTCTTTTCTTTACAGTATCAAGGACTGGAATATCGCTAACAGGCTTTGAAGGGGGTCATGATGGCGGCGGGGGTTTTTGGCGGGGATTCTCCCCAGGGGGAGACCATCCAGGTGGTGATCCAGGACGCCGAGGGCGATCCCCAGGCGGCTACCCAGGCGGTGGAGAACCTGGTGCTCAAGCACCACGTCCTGGCGATCGTAGGACCGTTGCTTTCGCCTACCTCCGAGGCGGCGGCCCGGAAGGCAGAGGCCTTGAAGGTCCCTTTGATTTCCCTGTCCCAGAAAGAAGACCTGATCAAAACCCGGCAATATGTTTTCCGCCTGGGGCTCACCCATTCCCAGCAGGTTGAAGCCCTAGTGACTTACGCCATGGAGACCCTGGGGATGCGGAGGTTTGCGATCCTCTACCCCAAGGATTCTTACGGAGAGGATTTTATTTTCCGTTTCTGGGATGAGGTGAAGAAAAGGGGAGGAGAGATCCGGGGAGTGGAAGGGTATGACCCCCGGAGCACCGATTTCGGCGATCAGATCAAGGCCTTAACCGGTCTTTCCGAACCCAATCCGGACGAGACCAAGCTTTTGGAAAAGTCCGGGATCGAGCTAACCCCCATCGTCGATTTTGACGCGGTTTTCATCCCGGATTCCTACCGGAATGGAGGCTTGATCGCCCCCCAGCTTGTCTATTACAGCGTGTCGGACATCAGGATTTTAGGAACCGGCAGTTTCGACCACCCGGATTATATCCGCTTGGGGAAACCCTATGTTGACGGGACAATAATAACCGATGGTTTTTTCCGGGAAAGCAGACGGCCCTCGACCCGGGAGTTTTGCCAGAAATACCAGGAGGCCTACGGGGAGGATCCCACCATCATTTCTGCCCAGGCTTTTGACGTGGCCAAGTTGATCATCACCCTGGTCCGGAATTTCGGGGTCAAGGATCGAGAGGCCTTGAGGGAAAGCCTGCTGGGGGTGGAGGGCTTCCCCGGGGCTACCGGGAATATCAAGTCCACTTCGCCGGGAGAACTGAAACGGCCTTTGTTCATTTTGACGGTTACCGGGTCACAATTTGAAGAAATCGAGTAAGAAGGGACCGGGAATCCGGGTTATTCTTTATTCCGGAAAGGGCGGGGTGGGCAAAACCACGGTCTCGGCGGCCACCGCCATCCGCGCCGCGGAACTCGGGTATAAAACTATCCTGATTTCCACCGACCAGGCCCACAGCCTCTCCGATATCCTGGAGGTGGAACTCTCCGGGGCGCCGGCCGAGGTGGTCCCCGGGCTCCGGGCTCTGGAGATCGATCTGGACCTCGAGCTTCGCAACTACTGGGGTGAGATCCAGAATTACGTTTCCACTTTTCTCCGCAGCCAGGGTTTTGAGGAACTGGTCGCGGAAGAGTTCGCGATCCTCCCCGGCCTGGAAGAGCTTTTTTCCCTCCTGAAGTTGAATCAGCTGGTCCGGGAAAAAGAATATGAGGTCGTGATCATTGACTGCGCCCCCACCGGGAACACCATCCGGATGCTTTCCTTCCCGGATGTGATCCGTTGGTATATGGAGAAATTTTATCCTCGCGACCGGATGCTTTTCCGGTTATTCCGGCCCCTGGCGGAGAAAATCAGCAAGGTCCAGCTTCCCAACGACCAGGTGATTAATTCGGCGGAGATCCTTTACCGGGAAGTCCAGGAAGCCGCCAAGATTTTAACCAACCCGGAGGCGGCCTCGGTTCGCCTGGTGACCAACCCGGAAAAAATCGTTCTCCGGGAAACCGAGCGGGCCCTGACCTATCTCTGCCTTTTCGGCTACGCGGTGGACGGGGTGATCGTCAACCGGGTGTTGCAGGACCCGGAGGGCAGCGAAGCCCTGAAGTCCTGGCAGGCGGTTCAGAACACCTACCTGGAAAGAGCCCGGTCCTGTTTTTATCCGCTTCCGGTTCTCGTTCAGCCGCTCCGGTTTGGGGAAATCCTCGGGGTTCCTTCCCTCCGGGAGGTGGCCCATACCCTATTCGGCGATAAAGACCCGGCCCGGGTCATGTTCAAAGGACAACCGATTAATATCAAGCAGGTGAATGGGGGATACACACTTTCGATCAAGCTCCCCGCGGCCCGGCGGGAGGAAATCGAGCTCTGGAGAAAAGGGGATGAATTGGTCTTGAAGTTTCAGGGGGTGAAACGTAACATATTTTTGCCCCGGACCCTGGCTTCGCTTTCGATGGCGGAAGCCGAATTCAGTGAACAAACCCTGCGGCTTTCTTTTCAAAAGGAGGAAGATAAATGAGCCCGGCCCGGAAACAGGCGGAACGCGACCAAGTCCAGGATTTACGGGAAATCCAAGAGCATTTTTTCCGCGCCCAGGAGGAGGTTTTAAAAGGGGTGGTGGGCCTGGTCGGCCTGGCCAGCCAAACCCTGGAGAATAAGTCGGAAAACCCGGCCTGTGAATCGCTGGTCAGAACCCTGGATTCTTTGCGGGATTTTTTAATTACCCTGGAGGAAGTGGTGGCCCGGGGACCCCAAAATTCCGGCCGCCCGCGGAAAAAAAACGTGCGGTCCCGCCGGGCGAAAAGCCGCGGCGCCGCTTCCCGGGGAAAAACCAGCCTGGCCCGGGTGGAAATAAAATAAGAAGCATTAAGCCGACCCGCCGATCCCTAATGCTTCGGGACAGGTTCCTCCAATGTCGGGATAAATAAATCGGCAAACCACACAAAAAGCATTTTCCCCTCCCTATTCAATCCATTCATTCCTATATCGTTGCCCAATTTATTTATCCCGACAACGGAGGGGTTGGGCTTCTCCTTGTTTAAATCACTGTCATTCTGAGGGAGCACATTCACTTCGTTCAGTGTAAACTCCGCGACCGAAGAATCTAGCGAAGTGTCTTGACGAAATCCTTACAACGAATAATTCTTTCGTAGGGGAGCCCTTCAGGGTGAATCACTTCAGGATGAACCCCTCGTGAGCTCCCGCGAAGGCAAAAAGCTTGCCCATATTCATACCGTCGATGAATTCCAATATTGTCTTCTGATAACCGACAAATATGAGACCGTTGCAAAACCCTCGATATGTCATTCCTTCATTTCATTCAGGGCGGCGCCTGAGTCCTTCGCCCTCTGTCATTCTGAGCGAAGCTAAGAATCTAATGGGTGGGCTCAGGATAAACGCAAGCGAAGGATCTGGTTTTTCGGATTTCTCAGACGGAAGAGAGATTCTTCGCCCCGCTATTGACGGGGCTCAGAATGACAGAAAAAGCTTTTTGCAACGGCCTCGAATATACCAAATATGTCGGTTAGAACTTTACAATTTTGGTAGAGATTCTGACCTATGATTGACAAGTAGGTAAAAGCAGGTTTTTAAATCTAATCCGCGTCCACCGGTTTTTTGCAGTTCCGGCAGGTTTTGGCGCCGCGGAATAGCTTGTACCCGCATCCGGGGCAAACATATCGTTTCTCTTCTTCCTCAATTACTTTTTCGGTTCCGATCTCACGCCACCTCGGCACCACGCGCAGGATCACCTTCTTGCCTACCGGCAGGGGGAAATTATCAATGTGCTCGCAGGGAAAATCCTGACACTGGTGGCAACCCTCATATCCTTTCTGTTTGGTGCAATCCTTGATGAGACAGACCTGGCAGTAGGTAAATACCTGGTCCGAGAGGCACCCCCGGCATTGAATCTCCTCCACGGGCAGGTTGTAAACCGTGGCTAACCTTTCTTTGAATTTAAGGTTTTTATCCCGATCGGCGATCAGGATCCCGCAAACCCCGCAATAAAGCCCGCAGGGGGGAAGCAAGTCTTTTTGGATCTTCATAAATATCTTCTTATTAAAAAATGCGGAATGCGGAATGTCCAAAAAACAGTTTCTAGTTTCTGGTTTCCCTTCGACTGAGCTCAGGACAAGCTAGTTTCGAGTTAACCAGATAGACCAGATAGACTTTTACGTTTTCTGGATTTCGGCGTGGTATTCCTGGATGGTCTTGACGGTGATGCCTTTTTTGCGCATGGCCTCGATCGCTCCCACGGCCACGGCGGCCCCGGCGGTGGTGGTGATCAGGGGAATACTATAGGCGATCGCGTTGGTGCGGATGGCGACTTCGTCCTGCTTGGGGGTTTTCCCGCTCGGGGTGTTAATAATCAGGTGCACTTCCCGGTTCTTGATGTAATCGGTAATGTTGGGACGGCCTTCGGAAACCTTTAAAACCCCTTTGACCGGGCTATCGTTAATCCGGACAATCTCGGCGGTGCCTTCTGTGGCCAGGATCTGGAATCCCAGATCGGAGAGGCGCTTGGCGACGGAAATCATCGGGCGCTTATCCTTGTCCCGCAGGCTGATAAAAACATTGCCGGAAAGCGGCAGGTTGGTCCCGGCCGCGATCTGGCTCTTGGCATAGGCCATTTCGAAGGTAGAGTCGATCCCCATGACCTCGCCGGTGGATTTCATTTCCGGTCCCAGGATGGTGTCCACCCCGGCGAAACGGATGAAGGGGAAGACGGATTCCTTCACGGCCACGTGATCGATCTTCACTTCCTTAGTGAATTTCAGTTCTTTCAGGGTCTTCCCGCACATGACCATGGTGGCGAGGTTGGCCAGGGAGACCCCGATCGCCTTGCTGATGAAGGGGACGGTCCGGGAAGCCCGGGGGTTGACCTCGAGGACATAGATGAGATTATCCTTGACCGCGAACTGGACGTTCATCAGACCTTTAACCTGTAGCTCCAGAGCCAGGGCAACGGTCTGCTCGCGGATCTGGTTGACGATCTTCCGACCCAGGGAGTAGGGGGGAAGGGACATGGCCGCGTCCCCCGAGTGGACCCCGGCCTCCTCGATGTGCTCCATGATCCCGGCGATGACCACGGTTCCGCCGTCCGCAATGGCGTCCACGTCCACCTCGATGGCGTCATCCAGAAATTTATCCACCAGCACCGGGTGCTCCGGGGTAACCTTGATGGCGAGCTGCATGAACTTCTCGAGTTCCTTGTCATCATAAACGATTTCCATCGCCCGCCCGCCCAGGACGTAGGAGGGCCGGACGATCACCGGGTAGCCGATTTCCTTGGCGATCCCCTTGGCTTCCTCGAATGAAAAAGCCGAGGCATTGGGGGCCTGGAAGAGGTTCAGTTTTTTCAGGAGGGCCCGGAAACGCTCCCGGTCCTCGGCCCGGTCGATGGAGTCGGGCGTGGTCCCGAGGATTTTCACCCCCGCTTTTTCCAGGGGCACGGCCAGGTTCAGGGGAGTCTGGCCGCCGAGCTGAACGATTACCCCGAGGGGTTTTTCGACCGCCACCACGGCGAGAACATCCTCCCGGGTCAGGGGTTCGAAGTAGAGCCGGGTGGAGGTGTCGTAGTCGGTACTGACGGTTTCCGGGTTGGAGTTGATGATGATGGATTCATACCCGAGTTCCTGGATCGCATAGGAGGCGTGCACGCAGCAATAGTCGAATTCGATTCCCTGGCCGATCCGGTTGGGACCGCCCCCGAGGACGATGACCTTGGGCTTTCCGCTGGCCCGGTTTTCGTCTTTCTGATCGTAGCTGGAATAGAAATAGGGATGCTCGGCGCGGAATTCCCCGGCGCAGGTGTCCAGAAGCTTGTAGACCGGGCGGATCTCCAATTCCTGCCGGAGCTGGAAGATCTCATCTTCTTTTCGACCCAATAGATAAGCGAGTTGGATATCCGAAAACCCGTCGCGCTTGGCCCGGTGCAGGATTTCCCGGGGGACGGAATTGAGTTCTTGGCCCCGGTGAGCGCCGATCTCCTTGGCTAGGTCCACGATTTCCTCCATTTGATATATGAACCAGCGGTCAATCTTGGAAAGGTTGCTGATTTCCTCCACGGACATCCCCTTTTCTAACGCGGTCTTAATATAAAAGAAACGATCGGCGTTGGGAACGATGAGTTTTTCCCGGAGCTTGACCTGATCGATGCTTTCGGGGTCGACGTCCTTGCCGTCGAAACCGAAACCGTAACGACTGATCTCCAGGGACCGGATTCCCTTCTGCAGGGATTCCTTGAAATTGCGTCCGATGGCCATAGCCTCACCCACGGATTTCATGGCGGTATTCAGGACGGGATCGGCCTGGGGAAATTTCTCGAAAGTGAAGCGGGCGATTTTAAAGACACAGTAATCCACCGTGGGTTCAAAGAAGGCCTTGGTGATGCCGGTGACGTCGTTCATGACCTCGTCCAGGGTGAGACCAACCGCCAGCTTGGTGGCCACCCGGGCGATCGGGAAACCCGTGGCTTTGGAAGCCAGGGCCGAGCTGCGGGAGAGCCGGGGGTTGACCTCGATGATCACGATTTCGCCGTTATCGGGGTTGCCGGCGAACTGGATATTGGCCCCCCCTCCGGTGATCCCGATTTTGCGGATGATCCGCTTGGAATAATTGACGTATTCCATGTATTCCTTCGCGGTCAGGGTCTGGGAAGGAGCCACCACCGTGGAATCCCCGGTGTGCACCCCCATCGGATCCACGTTTTCCATCGAGGTGATGATGATGACGTTGTCCACCGAATCCCGGAGGACCTCGAATTCAATTTCTTTCCAGCCCAGGACCGATTGCTCGATCAGGACCTGGTGAATCGGGCTGATGTTTAAACCCTTATTCAGGGCGGGCTCAAGCTCCTGGGCGTTGTACACGATCGAGCCGCCCCAGCCGCCCAAGGTAAAAGCCGGGCGGATGATGGTCGGCAGACCGATTTCCTGGGCGATTTTGATTCCCTCTTCCAGGGAACGGGCGATTCCGCTCTTGGGCACCTTCAGCCCGATCTCCTGCATGGCGTCGCGGAAGAGCTCGCGGTCTTCGGCCCGGCTGATCGCCTCGGCGCTGGCCCCGAGCACTTCCACTCCGTAACGGTCGAAGACCCCCTCGCGGGCCAGGAAGACCGCGAGGTTCAAGCCGGTCTGTCCGCCCAGGGTGGGAAGGATGGCGTCCGGCCGCTCCCGGGCGATAATTTTTTCCACCATCTCGGGGGTGATAGGCTCGATATAGGTGCGGTCGGCCATTCGCGGGTCGGTCATGATCGTGGCCGGGTTCGAGTTGATCAGGACGATCTCGTAGCCTTCCTCTCTTAAAGCCTTGCAGGCCTGGGAACCGGAATAATCAAATTCGCAGGCCTGGCCGATGATGATCGGGCCGGAGCCGATAATCAGAATTTTATGAATGTCATTGCGCTTAGGCATGGCGCTATCCCTTGCAGAGCTCTAGGAATTTCTGCAGGCAGGGGTTTGGACGATAATATTCATCCCGGGTGGGGAAGAACTGGATCGAGAGAGCCGGCTTGTCGGTGAAGGCGATTCCCTCGATGGTTTTGTCGTTCAGGTGGGTGTGGGTAACGGCCAGGTTTCGGGGCAGGGACTGGGCGTCTACGCAGAAGCTGTGATGCTGGGAGGTGATCAGGGATTGTTTTTTCCCGGTTTCCACCACCGGGTAATTAACCCCCCGGTGCCCGAGTTTCATCCGGAAAGTGCGGGCGCCGCCCGCCAGGGCCAGGAGCTGGTGGCCGAGGCCGATCCCGAGGATGGGTTTCTTCCCGAGGAGCGCGCGCACGTTTTTCACCGACTCGGGAAGTTTTTCCGGGTCGCCCGGGCCGCTGCTGAGGAGAATACCGTCGGGATTTTTTTCGAGGATCTTTTCCGGGCCGGAACCGGGCGGATAACAAATCCAGGTGGCTCCCAGATCCAGGAGCTGCCCGAGCAGGGATTTCTGAACCCCGAAATCGACAATGGCGATTTTATATTTGCCGGAGGCTTTTTCCTCCCGGATTTCCCTGGACCCGGTTTCGGCCGCCAGATTCTGGGCATAGGGAGAGGCCGATTGGGACAGCTCCTGTTTCAATTTTTCCGGGTCGGAGCCGTCGGTGCCCACGATCCCGGTCATTTCCCCGTGCTCGCGCAGGTGGATAGTGAGGGCCCGGGTATCAACGTCTTTGATGCAAACGATCCGGTGTTTTTCCAGGAATTCGTCAAAACTGTTCTGGGCCCGGAAATTGCTGTGGATCGGGGAGAGGTCCCGCACGACCAGGGCCCGGGGCCAGGCCCGGGGAGACTCGGGATCTTCATCATTGACGCCGCAATTGCCGATCAGGGGATAGGTGAGGGTCAGGATCTGGCCGGCGTAAACCGGGTTGGTCAGAGTTTCCTGGTAGCCGACCACCCCCGTATAAAAAACAACCTCCCCAAAAGCCTTTCCGGGGAGGTTATGGTTAACCCCTGCGAATGCAGTTCCATCTTTAAGGACGATCCAAGATTTCATTATCTATTTTTATCGGAAGTTTATAACACAACGGAAAAAATAAAGAAAGGGTTAATATTTCAGAAACAGGAGATTGATTCCCGCCAGGCCGAAATATGCTCCGAAACCAATGAGGGCCAGGGCGCAACCGACCAGGATTCCCCGGTAAATCGGGTCGCTGATCAGCTTGCGCCCGAAGGTAACCAGAGCCGAAATCAGGCTGTACCAGGAAAGATCCGACAGGATGTGTCCGGAAAAAAAAGTCAGGATTCCCAGGTTTCCATGGGCGCGGGACAGTGAGACGAAGTTGAGCCCGATCGTGGCCCACCAGATGATCCAGTAAGGATTGGAGATGGAGGTCAGGATCCCGGCCGGGACCGGGTGGAGGGAAGAGATCTTGGCATCGGTTTCAAGATTGAGACTGGCGGTTCTGGCCTCCCGGATCATCCCGATCCCCATTATCGTAAGCACGACCGCTCCGGCCAGGGCGATTATCCCGTTGAAAAGATCATGACTGAGGAATTTGGCGAAACCCAGGACGAGGAGAACCAGGAGCAGACCCTCCAGGATTCCGTGCCCCAGGACGAGGAGGGGACCGGCCCAGAAACCCCGCTTGGAACTCGAGGTGATGGCGTAAACCAGGACCGGCCCGGGGACCATGGCCCCGGAAAGTCCGATTACGAAGGCGCTGAAAAAAATCCCCGGAAGGGTCATCCCCCCATTACATCAGGCCCTTTAATTGTTCCATCAGGTCCTGGAATTCCTTGATCGTGAGTTGCTGGCTGGCGTCGCAAAGAGCGGTTTTGGGGTTGATATGCGCCTCGATCAGGAGCCCGTCCGCCCCGGCGGCCAGGGCGGCCCGGCTCATCGGGGGAATCAGCTTCTTGACCCCGGTGGCGTGACTCGGGTCGGCGATGATCGGAAGGTGGCTCAGGTTTTTAACCATGGCTACCGCGCTCAGATCCAGGACATTCCGGTAAGCGGTTTCAAAGGTGCGGATGCCTCTTTCGCAAAGAACCACCCGGGGATTACCGAAGCTCAGGATGTACTCAGCCGAAAGCAGGAATTCCTCGATCGTGGCGGAGGGGCCGCGTTTCAGGAGCACGGCCTTCTTGATCTTGCCCAGTTCCTTAAGCAGGTCGAAGTTCTGCATATTCCGGGCGCCGACCTGGTAACAATCGATGTCGTATTTGGCGAAAAGATCCATCTGGGTGATGTTCATGATTTCCGTCACGATGGGGATTTTCAGCTCTTTCCGGGCTTCGGCGAGGAGCTTGAGGCCTTCCTCCCCCAGGCCCTGGAAAGCGTAAGGACTGGTGCGGGGTTTGAAAGCCCCGCCCCGGAGGATCTGGGCTCCCGCGGCTTTCACCCCCCGGGCGCTTTCCAGGAGCTGCTCCCGGGTTTCCACGGCGCAGGGGCCGGCCATGATCACCGGCTTTCCTCCCCCGATGGTGACGTCTCCCACCTTGATCAGGGAATTCTGCGGGTGAAACTCCCGGCTGACTTCCTTATATTTGGAGGAAACCCGTTTTACCTGGTCGACTCCTTCCAGGAGGAATTCATTTTCCTCCAGCCGGGCGGTATCTCCCCGGATCCCGATCAGGGTGGAGATCCCCTTATCCAAATGGGGCTCCAATCCGGTCTTCCGGATTTTATCAATTACCGCTTTAATCTCGGTTTCGGTGGCCGATTTCTTCATCAGGATAATCATCGAAAGTTCCTCCGGTTAAATGACGAAAATATTGTCAAAAAATATAATACAAACCCTTGGGCGGGTAAATGGTCAGACGGTTCCAACCTGCTTTATGCTTAACAAGAAACGTTTATTAGAGGGTGTTCCGAGTAATAATTTAACCATTTGAAATTAAAGGGAAAAGTGAAAATATTTGATCTGGTCTAATCTCGTTCTTTTTTATGGAGTGCATTAGCTTGTTTATCCCGACAACGGAGGGACTAATGCAACGCATCCCGCCCGGGGCGGGATGCAGTCCATATAAAAAACTTGATGAAAATACTCGGAACACCCTCTGTTATATATATGGCTCACCACGGAATGTTGCAACGATACGATAGGAAATTATGATATTGTTTAAGAAAATCAATAAATTAAACGATTTATTGAACAATCCATCTTTTTCCTGGTGAACCCTTCGTTATTACGAGCCAAATTCACGCTATTCAGTCATTCCCGTCCCGCTCCCCGCTTAAAACCTGCGGGGACAGGCTTGGCGGGAGGAATCCAGTGTTTTCAAGGATTTACTGGATCCCTGCTGGAGTTTATCCCGCACTCTGATGCGGGACAGGGATGACGGCTATTTTTCCATTTATCCCATGTTTTTCGAGCAACATTCCGTGATGAGCCTTATTTTATCCAGTATTTCTTTCGCCATTCTCCGGTGGGTTCCACCCCAGTATATCCGTTCGCATCCCGGGCAGAAGGCAAAGCTCTCCTGGGTCTCGAACACGTAATCCGGAACCCTGGCCCGGGCCTCACCCCGGGGAAAATCAACCAGGGAATGGTTGCACCAGCTGCAGCGGGTGAAGAATCTTTCCGGCGGGGGCAGAAAATTCAAATGTGAAATCACCTCCTGGATCTGGGACCGGAAGCTGTCATTCTCGATAAAGATAACCCGATCGGAACCGGAGACCCTGCGGAAAAGGCGGGTATCCCGGGTGAGCAGAACCCTTCCTTCCGCCCGGGCCAGGGAAAGGAGCTCCCGATCCTTCCAGCCATTAGAATATGCGGTATCAAATCCCAAAATTCTTAACCACTTGGCCAATTTGCCCAGCATGCAATCGGCCGCGAACCGCGGTATCGGATTTTCCTGATTCTCGCGTTCTGGCATCGGGGAACCCTTTAAGTCCGGAGGTAGTGGCGAAAGTATAAATGCCCGGCCCAGACCTGACAAGACTTTTCCGGGGTAACCCAATCCGATTTGTTACGCGCCCGGATTTCCGGGCCAGATCCGCCTTCTTTTCCACCTTGCTTGCATATGCCTATTTATGGGTTTTCCTTGACAGGCTTTCTTGAATTAAAATATGCTAGATATGTAAAGGGACTGAAACCAAACCCCTAATCAAGCAAGGATATGATTATGAAAAAAAATGGGTGGGTAACTGTCGCTTCAGGCTTGATCGCCTTGAGCCTTTGCCTGGCTGTCCCGGTTTCCCGGGCCGAAACCCCTTCCCTGTTTTCTCCTGCCATCGAAGGCCAGACCGGCGTCCTCCGGGCGGTCTCGGCTTACACCCCCAAAGACGGGGTTTTCAGCTTCGGCGCGAGTTTCAATTACTGGGACTCCGAGTACTTCCGGGGAAACCGGAGCGAATTCCTGGAACCGGGCCTGACCCAGAAACGCTTCCTGGGAAATTATCAACTGACGGTTTCCGCCACCCAGTGGATGGAACTGTTCCTGGCGACCAAAACCGTTTCCACCCAGGGTTCCCAGAAATTAGCGGCGGGAAATTATCTGACCCAGAGCATCGGGGATCTGACCACCGGATTCAAAATCGGCTACGACCCGGACGCCGCCTTGAGTGTGGGGTTCGACTTCTACACCCGGCTTTACGCCGACGTGGAAAGAGTCGGTTACAAATGGGACGCCAGCGGTTACGGCGGAAAGTTTCTCTTCACCTTCGACTGGAACCGGCTGAAAGGCAATTCCGTTCCCCTCCGCTGGCATCTCAATATGGGGTTTCAGAAGAATTATTCGATGAAGTTGGTTGATCATATCGGGACCGAGAAGCGCTCTCCCTCTGCTTACTATGCCCTCGGCATGGAGCAGGACGATGCCCTGCTTCTGGCCACGGCCCTGGAGATCCCCCAGCGCTATTTGTCTTTTTTCATAGAGTATTCCACCGAGCAATATGTCAACACCACGAAAAGCAGAGGCTGGCGCCAGTATAACCAGAGCCCCCAGAGGATCACCCCGGGATTCCGGATTACGCCCGTGGGAGGCCTGGCGATCGATTTGGCCTGTGACCTGGGGATGGGTCTGTTCGGGGCGGAAGAGAATTACCCGCTTTACCCCGGCCTGCAAACGATGTACGGGAACCCCCGGCCTCAAAACAGTTTTAACGAAGAAGTCGCTCCGGACTGGGCCCTGATGGCCGGCCTGAGTTACACCTTCGCCCCCGCTCCGCCCCCGGTGATCGTGGCCGCGCCCCCGAATAAAGGCACGATCTCGGGAAGGATCTATGACCAGGAAAATTCCCAGCCCCTCGAAGGGGCGATCATCAGCTTCCCCGGCACCAACCTGACCCGGCTTTACTCGGGTTCCGCCGGGGAATACGCCACCTGCGAGTTCCTCCCCCAGACGGTCTCCCTCAAGGTGGAAAAGGAAGGATACCAGGAGACCTCCGAGCCGGTTACCGTGCAGGCGGGAATGATGTCCACCATGGATTTCGGGCTCAAGCGCCTGATCAAGATCGGCACCATTTCCGGCAAGGTCCTGGATAAGAAAACCTCCCAACCCCTGGCGGCGGTCATCTCTTTCGACGATCCCAAAAATGCCAATCTGGCGTCCGATCCCGCCACCGGAGAGTACACCGGCCAGGTGACTCCGGGGAGTTACCGGATCAAGGCCTCGGTTAACGGGTACAAGTCGGAGATCAAGCTCGCCCGGATCGAGGACAAGCGGACCACCATCATGGATTACCTCCTCGAGCCGGAGGAAAAAGCCCCCGAGACGGGGACCATCCTGGGCACCGCACTATCCAAGGAGAACAAGCCGCTCGCGGCGGTGATCAGCTTCGGTGACCCCCGGATCCTGAACCTGGCTTCCGACCCCAACACCGGACAATATAAGGGACCTCTCGCTCCCGGGACTTACCAGGTCACGGCCAATGCCCAGAATTTCAAACCCCAGGCCCAGGTCGCCCAGATTGAAAAAGGCCTGCCCACCCTGGTTAACTTTATCCTGGAACCGGCGGTCGAAGCGGTCGTCGAAGGCGCTTTTGCCGGACGGGTGGTGGATCCGGACAAACAGCCCCTCCCGGCCGTGATTTCCTTCGAGGGGGCGGACATCCAAAACGTGGTGGCCAGCCCGGCGACCGGCGAATTCTACGTCAAGCTCAAACCCGGGAGTTATTCCGTCCGGGCGGCGGCCCAGGGTTTCAAGTCCGAGCTCAAGGTGGTTCAGATCGCCGCCGGCAAGAAGACCATCGCCGAATTCGTGCTCGAACCCCTGACCAAGGCCAAACTCACCGAGAAGAAGATTGAAATCAACGAGACGATCCATTTTGAGACCGGGAAGGCTATTATCCTGCCGGAATCCTTCGGGCTCTTGGACGAGGTCTCCGATATCCTGCGCAGCAATCCCACCCTCTCGATCCTGATCGAAGGCCACACCGATTCCATCGGCTCCGACACCTCCAACCTCATCCTCTCCCAGAACCGGGCCAACGCGGTGATGCAGTATCTGACCCAGCACGGGGTGGGCTCGGACAAACTCAAGGCGACCGGATACGGGAAATCCCGCCCGATCGCCGACAACTCGACCGCGAATGGACGAGCCAAGAACCGGAGGGTGGAATTCACCATTATCCGCAAGTAAAATAAATTCGTTTGATCGGGTTTCTTCATCGGGCGGGAAATCCCGCCCGATTTATATCATGAGCGAAAAAGAACTCCAGCGCCTCCGCCGCGAGATCAACCGGATTGATGCCGGGATCCTTTCCCTGGTGAACCGGAGAATGAAAA
The DNA here is from genome assembly GCA_026388655.1 of Pseudomonadota bacterium. GTDB lineage: Bacteria > Desulfobacterota > JAPLJL01 > JAPLJL01 > JAPLJL01 > JAPLJL01. Next base: position 22,682 of record JAPLJI010000085.1, on the reverse strand, counting down.
CCTCCGCCCGCATCGGGGAAAGGAAACGAAAACTGGGGCTCCCCCCCTACGATCCAGTCCGGGAGCGGGAGATCATAACCCGGCTGAAATCCCGGCATTCCGGCCCGCTCTCCGCGCCCGGGATCGACCTCGTTTTCGGCGAAATCCTTTCCGCCTGCCGCTCGGCCTTCCGCCCGATCCGGGTCGCCTACGCCCGGCCGGAGCAAAGCCCCGGCCACGCGGCCGGGGTCTTCAATTTCGGACGGAGCGTACGCTTCCTGGCCTGCCCCGGAAAGTCCGGCGTTTACCGGGCGCTTCAGACGGGAAGGGCCGATTATGGGATGATCACCGCCCCCTCGAAAAAACCGGGTTTCCCCCCGGGACTGATCGTGGTGAAAAAGGAGACCTTCCCGGGCCGGGCCGGGAAAAAGGAAAGGTTCATCGTTCTCCGGGCCAAGGGTGAATGATAGAGATGGGCTCTTTTTATGTATTTTTTTATTTACCGACTTCGGACGTAGGACTGAAGACTTAGGACCTGCGGAGATCTGCCCATGATTAAACCGGCACGGAAAGAGATTGAATCCCTCACCCCTTACGTCCCCGGCAAGCCGATTGAGGAACTCGAGCGGGAACTGGGAATCCGGGAAGCCATCAAGTTGGCCTCCAACGAAAATCCCTTCGGGCCCTCCCCGCGCGCCCGGCGGGCCCTGATTCGCGGTCTGGCCGGGATCAACCGTTACCCCGACGGGAGCTGCTTCATTTTGAAACGGGCTCTCTCCGCCGCGCTCCAGGTTCCGGAGGACCGGGTCGTTTTCGGAAACGGCTCCAACGAAATCATCGAGCTCCTGGTCCGGACCTTCCTGAAACCCGGGGCCGAAGCAGTCACCGCGGAAAGCACCTTCCTGGTTTATGACCTGATCGTGCAGGCCGCCGGGGGCAAGATCCGGAAGGCCCCCCTAGTTAAATTCACCTACGATCTCCCGGCCATGCGTTCGCTGGTGAACCGGAAGACAACCCTGGTTTTCATCGCCAATCCCAACAACCCCACCGGCACCATCGTCCGGGAACCGGAACTCGTCCGCTTCCTTCGCGGGCTTCCGAAAAACATCCTGGTGGTCATGGACGAGGCCTACGCGGAGTTCGCAACCGACCCCCAATACCCGCGGAGTCTCAAACTCCTTTCTGCTTTTCCCAACCTGGTGATCCTCCGGACCTTCTCCAAGATCCACGGTCTGGCCGGCCTGCGGATCGGCTACGGGGTCGCCCGGCCCGAGATCGTGGATTATCTTAACCGGGTCCGCCAGCCCTTCAACGTGAGCTCTCTGGCCCAGGCCGCGGCCCGCGCCGCGCTCACCGATGCCCCGTTCTTGAAGAAAACCCGCGAGAATAACCGCCGGGGCCTGCAATTTCTCTACCGGGAATTCAATCGTCTGGGAATCAGGTATGTTCCTTCCCAGGCCAACTTCGTTCTCTTCGCGGTCCCGGGACCGGGGGAGAAATATTATCAGCTTTTACTCCGGGAAGGGGTCATCGTCCGCCCGATGGGTGGGTACCGGCTTCCGGGCTGGCTCCGGGCCACGGTTGGTCTCCCGAAAGAAAACGCCCGGCTGATCCAGGCCTTGAAAAAAATCCTCTCAAAAACTTAGCTTGGTGCACCTAACGCTTTTTTAATTCTTTTAATTCTAAAGACGTCATTCCCGCCCTTCGACTAAGCTCAGGATAAACTCCAGCGGGAATCCAGATTTAAAGACTGGATTCCGGGTCAAGCCCGGAATGACAACCCATGAAATAGTAACCCAAACGCAAGCCACACTAGACTGTTCATGGAATCAATAAAAAAGGATAAAAACCTCTCGCCTCATCCGCCCCACGGGGAAGACGCCCTCCGCCGGCAGGCTTTCCAGATTATCATCCTGATGGGGATCGTCAGCCTCTGCGGGGATATCACCTACGAAGGCGCCCGCAGCATTACCGGGCCTTTCCTCGCCACCCTGGGCGCCAGCGCCGCCGCGGTGGGTTTGGTCGCGGGGGCGGGGGAATTCCTGGGCTACGCGATCCGGCTGGTCACCGGTTATCTGGCCGACCGCACCGAGCGTTACTGGGTCTTCACCATCCTGGGTTATGGCTTGATCCTCGCCATCCCGTTTCTGGCTTTCGCCGGGAACTGGCCCCTGGCCGCCGGTCTGATCATCGTCGAGCGGCTCGGCAAGGCCATCCGCTCCCCGGCCCGGGATACCATTCTTTCCTACGCCACCCAGAAGGTCGGAAGGGGTCTGGGGTTCGGCCTCCATGAAGCCCTGGACCAGATCGGCGCCGTGATCGGACCCCTGATTTTCACCGTGGTCCTTTTTCTGCACGACGGCTACCGCCTCGGCTTTTCGCTCCTTTTCGTTCCCGGCATCCTCGTCCTGGTTGTGCTTTACTTCGCCCGGCAGAAGGTGCCCGCCCCGGAGAAATTGGAAAAACCCTCCCCCTCCGCCGGGGAATCCGATGGAAAAAAACTCCCCCGGGTTTTCTGGCTCTATACCTTTTTCATCCTCTTCAGCATGGCGGGTTTCGCCAGCTTCCCTCTCCTCGCTTTCCACTTCCAGAAACACTCCATTATTTCCGATGCCCAGATCCCGCTCTTTTACGCGGTGGCCATGGGCGTGGACGCGGTGGCGGCTCTGGCCATCGGGAAAATCTACGACCGGATCGGTTTGGTTTCCCTGATCACCATCCCGGTCTTCACTGTCTTCATTCCCCTCCTGGGCTTCTCCGAAAGCGCCGGAATGGCGCTGGCCGCGATCATCATCTGGGGCGTCTCCATGGGCATCCAGGAAACGATCATGCGGGCCGCGATCGCCGACCTGATCCCGATGGCGCGCCGGGGGCTCGCCTACGGGATCTTCAACACCGCTTACGGCACCGCCTGGCTCCTGGGCAGCGGCCTGATGGGGATTTTATATGAGCACTCGATCAGTTATATAATATGGTTTACGGTGATAATGGAGCTGGTCTCGATTCCGTTACTTTTATCCGTGCGCAGATTGGGGACCGGGAACCGGGGAAAGCCGTAAAACCCCGGGAACGTTTCGGGGCCGCCCTTAGGAATTAACCGGGAAAATTTCCGCAGCCAAGCGAATGGAACCTCATTTTCAACGGGTGACGATCTTGGGGGTGGGCCTGATCGGGGGCTCGCTCGCCCTCGACTTGAAGGAAAAGGGAATCGCCGAAGAGATTGTCGGGGTGGGGCGCTCCCGGGAGAACCTGGAGCTGGCCCTCTCCCGGGGGGTGATTGACCGCTTCGAGCCGGAACCGGAAAGCGGGGTGAAAGACGCGGACCTGGTGGTCCTGGCCGCCCCGGTGGGTGCGATCATCGCCCTGGGGAAAAAGATCATCCCGCAATTAAAGAAGGGCGCGATCCTCACCGACGTCGGCAGCGTCAAGTCGCCGATCGTCCGGGAGCTGGAACCGGCCCTCAAGCCCGGCGTCGCTTTCGTTCCCGGGCATCCCCTGGCGGGCTCGGAAAAAGGCGGGGCGGGGGCGGCCCGGGCCGGGCTTTTCGCCGGCAATCGGGTGATTCTCACCCCCACGCCCAAGACCGATCCGGAAGCGACCGCCACGGTGCGCCGGCTCTGGGAAAAGGCGGGATCCCAGGTCTTCGAACTCGACCCCGGGGCGCATGACCTGATCCTCGCGGCCGTGAGCCACCTCCCCCACGCGGTTTCCGCCAGCCTGGTCCAGGCGGTCTGCCGGCGTTTTTCCGGGGAGGAGGTCAAGCGGACCGGGGCGGGAAGCTTCCGGGACCTCTCCCGGGTTTCCGCGAGCCCCCCGGAACTCTGGCGGGACATCCTTTCCCTGAACCGGGAACCGATGCTCGAAATCCTGGCCGATTTCCGGAAACGCTTAGCCGAGCTCGAAACTTACATTCGGGAAGGCCAGTCGGAAAAAATCTTCGAATTTTTCTCGGAGGCGAAAAAACACCGCGATGCTCTTTAACAGCCCGAAAAAACCGGTCGCGCTCAAAGGAAAACTCACCCTCCCCGGGGACAAATCCGTCTGCCACCGGGCGATTATCTTTTCTTCCCTGGCCCGGGGGGAAAGCCGGATCCGGAATTTCTCCGGGGGGGATGACAACCTGCGCACCCTCAGGATTTTTCAGAAGCTCGGGGTGGAGATCGCTAAAAAGGACGGCCAGACCTACCTGGTCAACGGCCGGGGCCTGCATTCCCTCTCCGAGCCCGAGGAAATCCTGAACGCGGGAAACTCGGGAACCACCTTCCGGCTTTTGACCGGGCTCCTCGCCGGGCAGTCCTTTTTTTCCGTCATCGCCGGGGACCGCTCTCTCTCCCGCCGCCCGATGGGGCGGGTGACCGAGCCCCTGAAGCTCATGGGCGCCCGGATCACGGGCCGCGAGGGTGGGAAAAAAGCCCCCCTGGCCATCTCGGGCGGGAAGCTCCAGGGCATCCGTTACCGGATGCCGGTCTCGAGCGCCCAGGTCAAATCGGCCATTATCCTGGCCGGCCTTTTCGCCCAGGGGCCCACCGAGGTCCTGGAACCGGAAGGCTCGGGCGGGTCCCGGGATCACACCGAGAGAATGCTCGAGTTTTTCGGGGCCCCCCTGGTTCAGGAAAAAGGCCTGGTCCGGATTGAACCGCCGATCCCGGATTTCACCGGCCGGGAGCTCACCGTGCCCGGGGACATCTCCGCCGCCGCCTTCTTCCTGGTCGCGGCCCTGATCCTCCCCGGCTCTGATATTACGCTTACCGGCGTAGGGCTGAACCCGGGCCGGACCGGGATTATCGAAGCCCTCCAGCAAATGGGCGGGAACATCACCGTCACCCCGGAAGGAAAGATGTGCGGGGAACCCTGGGGCACCCTCCGGGCCCGATCCTCGCGGCTCGAAGGCGGGGATTTCTCGGGCGGCCTGATTGTGCGGATGCTCGACGAGATCCCGATCCTTTCGATCGCCGCCGCGGCGGCTAAAGGCCCGACCCGGATCCGGGACGCGGGCGAACTCCGAGTCAAGGAAAGCGACCGGCTCAAGGTCGTGGCCCGGGAGCTGGCCCGGGCGGGGGTGGAGGTCAAGGAATATCCCGACGGCCTGGATCTCAGGGGGGGAAAGGGTTTTCGCCCGGCCCGTTTCCTCTCCTCCGGCGACCACCGGATCGCCATGGCCTTCACCGTGGCTTCCCTCTCCGCGGGCCCGGGCGCGGAGGTCAAGGGCGTGGAATCGGTGAAGATCTCCTACCCGCAGTTCTACCGGGACCTGGAAAGTTTGATTTCTTAATAATTCTCTAAGACAAAATTGATCCTTTACCAACTCATCATCTGTAACTTTTAAATAACTTGGAAAAACTTTTTGCAATCTCCCCCTTCCCCTCTTTGAAAAAAGAGGGGTTTATTTATCCCCCTTTGTAAAAATGGGGAGGGAGTCTCCGACCAGTAGGGTCAACGACCCGGAGGGGGGGATTTCCACATTTATAAAGAAATTGGATAATCGCTAAATGATCATCACCATTGACGGGCCCGCCGGGGCGGGGAAGAGCACGGTGGGCCGGGAGCTCTCCCGGCGGCTGGGCTTCCGGTTCTTCGAAAGCGGGAGCGCCTACCGGGCCCTGGCCTGCGAAGTAAAAAACCGGAAGATCGACCCCGCGAACCGGGAGTCGGTCTGCCGGTTGATCCCCTTCCTGGATTTTTTTCATCCCCGGCCGGAATTCTACCTGCCCGAAATCGGCGAGCTGGCTTCCCTCCTTTCCGCCGTTCCCGAGGTCCGCAAAGGCCTCCTCCAATCCCAGCAGAAACTCGCCGAGGGCGGGGATCTGGTGACGGAGGGACGGGACATGGGGAGCGTGGTTTTCCCCGGGGCGGAGCACAAGTTTTTTCTCGACGCCTCCCTTTCCGAGCGGGCCCAGCGCCGGCATCAGGAGCTGGCCGAAAAGGGGAAAGGCCTGAAACCCGAGGAAGTCGAGGCGGAAATCTCCGCCCGGGACACGCGGGACCGGTCCCGGAAGGCCTCACCCCTGGTCGTCCCGGCCGGGGCCATCGTGATCGACACCACCGGTCTCGGGATCGGGGAGGTGGTGGAAACCCTGCTCCGGCATATTACAAAGGGATCGGAGAAGCGGCACGGATTCCCTAATCGTCATTCCCGCGAAAGCGGGAATCCAGGAAAATAAATTGGGAATTTATAATAAAAATCTGGATTCCGGGTCAAGCCCGGAATGACAATCTTATAAAGGAATTTATGACCCAATGCACTAATTCTTCTTCGAAGGCGGATAAAAAAATTAACCCCCCTAAAACCATCAAAATCATCCCCACCCGGTCCATCGGTTTCTGCCAGGGGGTCAAGCGGGCGGTGGAGCTTTCCGAGTCCGCCCTGAAAGGCGCGCCGGGCCCGATCTTTTCCGTCGGGCCCATCATCCATAACCCCCCGGAGATGGAACGGCTCGGCCGCCTGGGCCTTTCCGTGGTCCGGGGCATCGACGAGATCCCCCGCCATGCCTCGCTCCTGATCCGCTCGCATGGGGCCACCCCCCGGGAAATTTCCGCGGCCCGGAAACGGGGCCTGAAAATAATTGACGCCACCTGCCCGATCGTGAAACGTCTGCAGGCGGCCTACCGGAAGCTCATCCGGGAGGGATATACCGTGGTGGTGGTGGGGGACAAGAATCACCCGGAAGTCCAGGGGGTTTTAAGCCAGGAAAAGGGCCGGGGCCTGGTCGTGGGGGGGCCCGAAGACCTGAGGAAAATCAAGCTTAAAGGGCGGATCGGGATGGTGGCGCAGACCACCCAGCCCCTGCAAAAAGTGCAGGAGGTGGCGGATTTTCTGCTGGGAAAGAGCGAAGAACTCAGGATAATCAACACCCTCTGCCCGGTAACCCTCAAGCGGCAGGAGGAGGCCTCAGACCTTGCGAAACGTGTCGATCTTATGCTAGTTATAGGAGGTAAAAATAGTGCGAATACCTCTCGGCTTTTTGAACTCTGCCGTAAGGTTAATCCCCATACCTTCCAGATTGAGCGACTGCATGAACTTGATCTTCGGGGGGGAAAAGGAAAGCGCATTCTCGGTATCACCACGGGTACCTCGACCCCCTTGTGGCTGATCAAACAAATGGTGGAGGAAATTTAATCAACTGGGAAAGGCTCAGGGCCTACGCCAAAAAGAAAGGAAGGGAAGAACTTGTCGGAAGCGAACGTTAATCCAGTCACACTCCGCGAAGGAGAAATCGATCTCTCTCAATTCCTGAAAATAGGTTTCCGGGAGATCCGGGAAGGGGAAGTCATCAAGGGGAAGGTGGTCGCCATCACCCAGGACTCGGTCCTGGTGGATATCGGCTACAAATCCGAAGGCACGGTTCCGGTGCGCGAATTTTTCGGTTCGGACGGTCAGCTCGCCGCCAAGGTCGGTGACGAGGTGGAGGTCCTGGTCGAGAAAAAGGAGGACGAGGAAGGCCTGATTCTCCTCTCCCGGGACAAGGCGGTGCGCATCCGGGTCTGGGAGGAGCTCAACAAAATCTACGAAACCGGGGCCAAGGTGGAAGGCCGGGTGATCTCCCGGGTCAAGGGCGGCCTGACCGTGGACATTGGAATCAAGGCTTTCCTGCCCGGTTCCCAGGTCGACATCAAGCCGGTCCGGAACCTGGACGCCTTCGTCGGGAAGACCATTCCCCTCCAGATCCTGAAACTGACCCGGACCCGGGGCAATGTAGTGGTTTCCCACCGCGCGGTCCTGGAGAAGGAGCGGGAAAAACTCAAGGTAGAGACCCTGCGCAATCTGGAAGAGGGGCAGGAGATCGACGGAGTGGTGAAAAACATCCTGGATTACGGCGCTTTCATTGACCTGGGCGGGATCGACGGCCTGCTCCACATCACCGACCTTTCCTGGAAGCGGGTCAACCATCCCTCCGAGGTCCTGAATCCGGGCGACCGGATTCGGGTCAAGGTGCTGAAATTCGATCCGGAGCGGGAACGGGTTTCGCTGGGACTAAAGCAGACGAAGTCCGATCCCTGGCTCAACGTGGAGAAAAAATACCCCCTGGGGGCCCGGGTGAAGGGCAAGGTGGTCAGCCTCACGGATTACGGCGCCTTCATCGAGCTCGAGGAAGGCGTGGAAGGCCTGATTCACATCTCCGAAATGTCCTGGACCAAGCGGATCAAACATCCTTCCCAGTTAGTGGAGGTCGGCTCCGAGGTGGAGACGGCGGTCCTGGACGTGGATCCGGCCAGCAAGCGGATCTCCCTGGGGATGCGCCAGATCGAGCCCAACCCCTGGGAAACCCTCCCCGAGCGCTACCCGGTGGGCACCCGGATCAAGAGCCGGGTCAAGAGCGTGACCGATTTCGGGATCTTCATCGAAGTGGAGGAAGGAATCGACGGCCTGGTGCATATTTCCGATCTGACCTGGAACCGGCGGGTCTCCCACCCCTCGGAACTATACAAGAAGGGGGATATTGTCGAGGCCGCGGTCCTGAACATCGATAAGGAAAACGAGCGTTTTTCTCTCGGGATCAAGCAGCTGGAGGCGGACCCCTGGGCGGGGATCGCCGACCGCTACCGCCCGGGCCAGGAGATCAAGGGCATCGTCCGGGGCGCGACCGAGTTCGGCCTCTTCGTGGAACTGGAGCCGGGCGTGGAAGGCCTGATCCATATTTCCGAATTGAGCAACGAACGGGTCCGGAGTCCCCAGGATGTCGCCAAGCCCGGCGATGAGGTCAAGGTGATGATCCTGCACGTTGACCCGGAGGAAAAGCGGATCGGCCTCTCCCTGAAGGCCCTGGAATAGGTTTATGAATCAAACCGCGCGCCGGATGGGAATACTATCCGGCTTTCTTATCCTTTTTTCCTTCCTGGCGATGCTTTTTTTTGCCCTGCGTTCCCCGGGGACGGGCGGGAATTTTTTTGCCGGCCTGGGCAAAGGGAAAATCGGGGTCATCGAGATCCAGGGGGCCATCACCGATTCCGGGCCGGCGGTGGAGCGCCTCCACAAGTTCCGCCAGGATGATTCGATCAAGGGCGTGATCCTCCGGATCAACTCCCCCGGGGGAGAGGTGGCGCCGGTCCAGGAAATCTACGAGGAAATCGTTCGGCTCAAGGGGAAAAAACCGGTGGTGGCTTCCCTGGGCTCGATTTCCGCATCCGGGGGGTATTACGTGGCCGTGGCCGCCGACCGGGTTTTCGCCAACCCCGGCACCCTGACCGGCTCCATCGGCGTGATCATGGAGACCATCAACGTCGAGGGCCTGCTCCATTGGGCCAAGATCGAGACCAAAACCATCAAGAGCGGGAAATTCAAGGACATCGGCTCCCCCCTCCGGAAGATGACCCCGGAGGAGGAGCAATATCTCCAGAAGCTCGCGAACGGGATCAACCGCCAGTTCATCCAGGCGGTGGCTGAGTCCCGGAAGCTTCCCCCGGCCAAGGTCACCGCCCTGGCCGACGGCCGGGTTTTCTCCGGGGTCGAGGCCAAGAGTCTGGGTCTGGTGGACGAGCTCGGCAGTTTCCGGAAAGCGGTGGATTACCTTGCCGGCAAGGTGGGAATCACGGGCGAACCGGTTCTCGTCTACCCGTCCTCCCGGTTCCCCCGCTGGCGGGATCTGCTGGAAAACCAGAATTCCTCTTCGAGCCGGCTCCGGCTCAAATTTGATTCCGGGTGGTGAACCGTGCAACACCTGTGGGCGCCATGGCGGATCGAATATATCCGGCAGGAACCGGAAAAGGGCTGCATCTTCTGCAACCGCTGGCAACGGAACCAGGACCGAAAGGATCACGTGCTTTACCGGAGCCCCCGGGTCCTGGTGATGCTGAACCGGTTCCCCTACAACTGCGGCCATCTGCTCATTTCCCCCGTCCAGCACACGGGGGACCTGACCGCGCTCCCGGCCCCCACCCGGGCCGCCCTCTTTGCGATGCTCCAGGAAAGCACCCGGATTCTGGATGAAATCATGAGCCCGGAGGGATATAACCTGGGAATGAACCTGGGCCGGGTGGCCGGCGCGGGGGTGGCGGATCACCTGCATTTCCACCTGGTTCCCCGCTGGAACGGGGATACCAACTTCATGCCCGCCCTCTCCGAGGTCAAGGTGGTTCCCGAACATCTGGACCAGACCTATCGGAAACTTAAACCCGCTTTTTCCCGCCTGGGGAAAGGCCCGGCCCGCCGGGAAAAAACCAGGTAGCCCATGGAAACACCAGACGGAGAAACTCCCCGGACCCCGGACGAGCGCGAGGAAAAGGAAGAAGAGCGCAAGGTCTTCCAGCGGGCCCAGGAATTCCTGCAGATCTTCAAGAAGGGGGCCGAGTTCACCCAGGAACTCCTGCGAATCAACGAAAAAATGCGTTATCAGGTGGTCCGGCTGAAAGAGGAAAACCAGGACCTCCGGCGGGCGATCCAGCCGGAAACCGCCATCCAGGACCTCGAGCGCCGGATCTCCGAGCTGATCCGCGAGAAGGAGGAACTCCTGGAAAAGTACGCGGGCATTGAGCAGGAAAACCAGGACTTCGCCCAGCGCTATGTCGAGATCGAGGAGGAAAACAACAACCTGGCCAACCTCTATATCGCCAGTTACCAGCTCCACTCGACCCTGGACTACCGCGAGGTTCTCCAGATTATCCTGGAAATCATCATCAACCTGATCGGGGCGGAAGAGTTCGCCCTCCTCCTCCGGGACGAAAAGAAAGACAAGCTCCTGGTCGTGGCGACCGAGGGAATCTCCCAGGACGAGATCCCGCCGATCGCTATCGGCGAGGGAATTATCGGCAAGGTCGCGGAAACCGGGGAGAACTACATCCGGAAAGACTTCGCCTCCCCGGAGACCACGGAAATCAACAACCCCCTGGTCTGCATCCCCCTGAAGATTAAGGAATACGTCATCGGGGTGATCGTTCTCTACCGCCTCCTCCGCCAGAAAACCCAGTTCGCCGAGGTCGACTACGAGCTCTTTACCCTCCTCGCCGGCCACGCCGCCACCGCGATCTTCAGTTCCCGGCTCTACTCGGAATCCGAGCGACGGCTTTCCACTTTCCGGGGATTCATCGACCTTTTAACCCGCTGATGTCTTCGATCAAAATCCTCGTAGTCGAAGACTCCCCGACCATGCGGCAGTTCATCTGCTTCGCCCTCCGCCGCCTCCCCGGCGTGGAGATCTCCGAGGCCTCCGACGGCGTAGAGGGCCTGAAAAAATTCACCCTGGAGAATTTCAACCTGGTCATGATCGACATCAACATGCCGATCATGGACGGGCTGAAACTTCTCTCCCTGATCCGCAAGGGTCCCTCCAATTCCAAGGTGCCGATCCTGGTCATCACCACCGAGGGCGCCCAGGCCGACCGGGACCGGGCCCTCTCCCTGGGGGCGGACGGTTACCTGACCAAGCCCACCCCCGGTTCGATCATCCTGAAGACCGTCAAGCGGATCCTGGGAATCGTCGATTAACGCCACCGTGGAAGAACTCAAGTACGAGCCCGGGCCAGTCGAAGCCCGCTGGCAAACGCGGTGGGAAGAGGCTGGGGTCTTCCGGTCCCGGGAGGATGACCCCCGGCCGAAATACTATCTCCTGGAAATGTTCCCCTACCCCTCCGGCCGCCTGCACATGGGGCACGTCCGGAACTACACCATCGGGGACGTGGTCGCCCGCTTCCAATGGATGCGTGGCCGCAATGTGCTCCACCCGATGGGCTGGGACGCCTTCGGGCTCCCCGCCGAAAACGCCGCCATCGAGCGCGGCATCCATCCCGCCCGCTGGACCCGGGACAATATCGGGGTCATGCGCGCCCAGCTGAAACGGCTGGGCTTTTCCTACGACTGGCCGCGGGAACTCGCCACCTGCGATCCCGAATATTACCGCTGGGAGCAGCTGGTCTTCGTCCGGATGCTCAAGCGGGGGATGGCCTACCGCAAGGAAACCCGTCTGAACTGGTGCCCGGAGTGCCAGACCGTCCTCGCCAACGAGCAGGTCGAGAACGGCTGCTGCTACCGCCATACCGACACGCCGGTGGAGGAGCGCATCCTGCCCGGCTGGTTCTTCCGGATCACCGACTATTGCGAGGAACTCCTTGAGGGGATGAAACTCCTGGGGGACTGGCCCGAGCAGGTCCTGACCATGCAGCGGAACTGGATCGGCAAATCCCTCGGCGGTTACGTGGATTTCCCCCTGGAAAAACCCCTCCCGGGCGCGGAGCGGATCCGGGTCTTCACCACCCGCCCCGACACCCTCTCCGGCGCCACCTTCATGGTCCTGGCCCCGGAGCACGAGCTGGTCCCCCGGCTTTCCGCCGGCTCGGAAAACGCCGAAGCGGTGGCCCGTTTCACCGCCGAGGCCAAACGCCTCTCCCGGGAGAAGCGCGAGAGCGCCGATTACGAGAAGGAAGGGGCCTTCACCGGATCCTGCTGCCTGAACCCGCTGACCGGCCTGAAGATGCCCATTTATATCGCCAACTTCGTTCTCCTCGAATACGGGACCGGGGCGGTCATGTCCGTTCCCGCCCACGACCAGCGGGATTTCGAGTTCGCCCGGAAATTTAAGCTCCCCATTCAGGTGGTGATCGAACCCGAGGGGGAGAAGCTCTCCCCCGAGACCATGACCCAGGCCTACGAGGGCGACGGGGTGATGGTCAACTCCGGGTCTTTCAGCGGGCTGAAAAACCGCCCGGAAGGCATCGAGCGAATCCTGGATTTCCTGGAGAAAAAGGGCCTGGGACGGAAAGGGATCCTCTACCGGCTCCGCGACTGGGGGGTTTCCCGCCAGCGCTACTGGGGCTGTCCGATTCCGGTGATCTACTGTCCGAAGTGCGGGACGGTCCCGGTCCCGGAAGCCGATCTCCCGGTCATCCTCCCCGAGAACGTGAAATTCACCGATGGGTCCGGCTCACCGCTGGCCACGGTGCCGGAGTTCCTGGAAACCAAATGCCCGACCTGCGGGGGCCCGGCCCGGCGGGAAACCGATACCTTTGACACCTTCGTCGAATCCTCCTGGTACTTCGCCCGCTACGCCTGCCCCGACCAGAAACAGGCCATGTTCGATCAGCGGGCCCGGTACTGGATGCCGGTGGACCAGTATATCGGGGGGATCGAGCACGCCATCCTGCACCTGCTCTACAGCCGCTATTACACCCGGGTGCTCCGGGATCTCGGGCTCCTGGACCAGTCCGAGCCTTTTAAAAATCTCCTGACCCAGGGGATGGTGCGGATGGAAACCATACGCTGTCCCCGGCACGGCTACCGCTACCCCCGCGAGGTGGACGCCGAGGGCAAATGCCGCGATTGCGGGACCCCGATCGAAAAAGGCCGGTCCTTAAAAATGTCCAAGTCCCTCCGGAACGTGGTCGATCCGGAGGAGATGATCAACCGGTTCGGGGCCGATTCCGCTCGGGTTTTCTGCGTCTCCGATTCGCCCCCGGAAAAGGACCTGGACTGGAGCGACGCCGGCCTGGAAGGGGTTTTCCGGTTCCTGAACCGGGTCTTCCGCCTGGTGACGGACAACCGGGAGCGCCTCGCCCCCATCGAGGACCCGGCCCCGGCCCAGCCCGGGAGCGGCCCGGCCCGGGAGCTCCAGCGCCTGACCCACAAGACCATCAAGCGGGTGACCGCGGACATCGAGGACCGCTTCCATTTCAACACCGCGATCGCCGGCCTCTACGAATTCCTGGCCGCCCTCTCCCAGTTCTCCGCCGCCCTGCAGAAGGGGGAAATCCCCCTCGATGCCGAGACCCGGCCGGTTTTCCGGGAGGCGGTGCGGACCCTCCTGCTCCTTTTGCATCCCTTCGCCCCCCACCTCTCCGAGGAACTCTGGAGCGAGACCGGCGGAACCGGTTTCCTGCTCCAGAAGTCCTGGCCCCGGTTCGATCCCGAACTGGTAATCGAGGAAGAAATCGAGATCGTCCTCCAGGTTAACGGCAAGCTCCGGAGCCGGATCCGCGTGCCGGCCAAACTCAGCGAGGCAGAGCTCCGGGAACGGGCCCTGCAGGACGAGCGGGTCCAAAGCTTCACCGGCGGCCTGGAAATCCGGAAGGTCATCATCGTCCCCAACCGCCTGATTAATATTGTGGTAGGATAATCAGGGTAAAAGGTCGATGGTCAAAGGTGAAAGGCAATAAAAAAATCTCTCCCGAAAAATCTTTTTCTTTTGCATTCTTCACCTTTCACCTTTTACTTTTCACCTTTCTCTTTTCACTCGCTTCGTGCGGCTACCACCCGATCGGGCACCTGGATCCGGAAACCCCTTCCGTCGCCACCATCTCCGTACCCACCTGGGAGAACCGCACCGCCTACCGCGGCATTGAAGCTGTTTTCACCGAGAAGGTGATCGAGGCCATTACCCAGAGGGGCCTGGCCCGGGTGGTCGCGCCCGCGGACGCGGAAGCGACCCTGCAGGGCCGGATCATCTCCATCTCCGATTCGGTGGCTTCCTACTACCCGACCGGCGCGGGGGACCAATTCTCCCCCGCCGATTACCAGGTCGTGGTCCTGGTGAATATCACGGTCACGCGCAAGTCCGATCAGAAGATCCTCTGGCAGCTTTCCAACCTCCAGGAGGAAACCTACTACGACGCCCGGGACCGGGCCCTGATGCTGGACAGCAATCGTAGAGACGCCATCGCCCGGGCGGCCGAGGCCATCGCCCGGGAGGTGGTCAATCGCTGGGGAGGCGGATTTTGAAAGCTTCCCCGAAAAACCCGGGGAAGAACGCGAGCCCGGCCCGGGGCGGAAAACCCTCCCTCGTTTACGGGATCTTCGGCCCCGACAGTTATCAGCGGGAGGATTTCATCAAGCGGCTGAAAAAAGAGATTCTCCCGGAAAACGACTCGCTCAATTTCGAGAGCTACCCGGCCGGAACCGGGCTTTCCGAGATTTTAAACGCGGCTCGGACCCTGCCCTTCGGCGCCGACCGGAAGCTGGTCCTGGCCCGGGACCTGGAAAAGCTCCCGGCCGCCGAAATCCCCGCGCTGGAAAAATACTTGGCCAATCCCAGCGCCTCCACGGTCCTGGTCCTGGAAGGAACCAAGGCCCCGGCCGGCAAGCTCGCCGCCCTGCTGACCCAGGCGGGAGAACTGATCAAGGCCGAATCCCTGAAAGAAAACCAGGTGCCGGACTGGCTTCTGGACCGGGCCCGGGAAGCAGGCCGGAGCCTGTCCCGGGAAGCCGCCCTGGCGATCGCCGACCGGGTCGGCACCGACCTGGCCCTCGCCTTCCAGGAATTGGAAAAGGTCATGATTTACACCGAGGCCCGGATCATCCCGGCCGAAGCCGTCTGGAAAACCCTCTCGAGCGGGGCGAGCGGAACCATCTGGAGCCTCTTCAATGAAATCGGGGCCCGGAATCTTCCCGGGGCGCTGAAAACCCTGAACCGGCTCTTCGCCGGCGGCGACCACCCGATCATGATCCTCGGTCAGCTGGCCGGGCGGATCCGGAAACTCCTCCTGACCCGCCTGCTCCTGGACCAGGGGATCGCGGAAGCGCAGATCGGCAAACGCCTGAAAATCAATCACCCCTACGCGCTCCAGTGCTTCTGCCGGGAAGCCCGGGCTTATACCCAGGCCGAGATCCGCCAGGGGCTCCGCGATCTCTCGGAACTCGATCTGAAGCTCAAGCGGACGGGCCTCTCGCCCTACCTGCTTCTGGAAATGTACCTGGTCCGGTTCATCCCCGGGAAAAGCGCCCGCGGCCCGAAGCCTCCCGTCCGAAATTAATAAGATAATTTCATCCAACGGTTGTGGTGGCGCAGCTTCCGCCTTTGGCGGAATCCCGCCAGGGGTGGTGATCGTCCCGTCAGTTGTCGTGGGTTTCTGGTCACCAGCCGCAAGACGTAACCCGCGAAGCGAAACGAACCGCTGATCCGATCAACGATCCCCGCTATTTGAATTTTCGAAAATTTCTTAAGGATCCCGGCAGGAAAGTATTCCGTCCCGGACCGGTTCCGGCCGGGGCTAGATAAATTTCCCGAGAAATCAGGAAAGGCTTAAGTGCTCTTCGCGGCGGACTTGGCCAGACGCTTGCTCAAACGGCCGATCTTCCGGGAGGATTTCTTTTTGTGAATCACCTTCCGGGTGGCCGCCCGGGTCAGCAGGCGCGAAATTTCGCGGAGCTCGGCAACGGCTTCCTGGGCTTTGCCTTCCCCCAGTCTGTCGAGAAGTGACTTCTCGGTGGTGTGAAGCTTTTTCCTCCAGCCCCGGTTGATCTGGCGCCGTTTCAGGCTCTGGCGATGGCGTTTTGCCGCAGAGGGTTTCGACATGTGTTTTTCCCATCCGTTTAGACCAGCTAAGTAAACCCGATTTTCTTTTTCCGGTCAATAGTTTAACTGATAAACAGTTCTTGATCCCAGATTCCCTCTGTGATATATGTGCTTAGTAAGGAGAGGCTTTCAATTTCTGAATCTCTGCAAAAACGACAACATGACCGGAAGAATGCCCGTTTCCGGGTGAACTTCGTCGGGGATGGCGCCTTCTTTTCGGATTATTCCTACGACATCTCCGAGGGGGGAATCCGGGTCGGTTCGATCAACCCCCTGAAAACCGGGACCAAGCTCAAGCTCGCGCTTTACATTCCCGGGCGGCCGAGCCCGGTCAAGGTGGAGGGCGAGGTTGTCTGGTCCAAGCTCCTCAAGGATAAAGACGAGGAATACCTGGGCATCGGGGTGAAATTTTCCGAGCTCGATCCCCTGAGCAAGGAAGTGATCCGGACGGCTTTAAAGGAACTTCCCCGGAAGCTTACCTGATTTTGCCGGCCCGCTTCAGCCGGAAGAAATGTTTCCAGCCGAAAATTAAAGGGTATTTTCTCTCCCGCTCGTTTAGTTCCAGGCGGACGCCCTTGCTCCGCTCGAGCTTGGAGAGGAGGTAATCCAGCCAGTTGTCGAAGGTGATGATGTATTTGGGCCAGCGGAGATAATTCCGGATCCGGGTTTTGAACAAACGGGCCCGGACCGCCAGCCGGCGATAACGCCGTGGCCAGGGTTTTCCCGGCAGGTAATAATGGCCGTCCGCCTCCGCCCCGACTTTCCGCTCGAGCAGGTGGGCGCGCAAAAGCTCCCTGTAACACCAACGGTAATAATCCGCCTCGGCCTGGAAAAGCTCCTCCACCTTGGTATCCACGTCCACCCGGGTTTCCCCCCGGTAGCTCATCCCGAGCAGGGTGGTGACGAATTCATCCCGGGCAAAGCGTTCGGGCAGGCAGGGGAGGACCAGCCGGAGGTTCTGCTCCATCGCCGAGACAACCGCGTCGACCAGCGCCTCCCGGACCTTTTCGTCCCGCGTATAGGCGATCGTTACCCGCTTCGCGAAGCGGCCCAGGTGGTAGGTGTCGTGGGCCCGGGGCGAGGTTTCCTGCCGGAAATCCGGGAGACTCGTGACCGAGTATTTCCCCGCGAGTTTGCCGAGCCCGGGATCCGGCAGTTCGAAATAGAAAATATTGGGAGGGAGGCAATAGTTAAACAGGGCGAGCTTCAGGTTTCGGTAAAAGGGGCGGTAACGGTCGCAGATCAGGAAAAAATCGTAAATGGATGATTCCCGGCGGGTGACCGGCGAGAGGCAGGAGCCATAAAGGATCACGGCCAGAAGCTCGGAGCCGAACCTCTCCCGGAAATACTCGGTAAAAGCGGGAAGCGCGGGGTCGGAGGACGGGGTTAAAACCGCCTGGCGGACCCCTTCCCTTACCTTCTGCCTGATCGCCTGCGCTTCCGGGGTCATATCAAATCAAGGTAAATGGTAAACGGCTTCTCCGCAAGGAACATAGAAACTGGCGCAGAGGGCAAAGGGCAGGGAGCAGAGGGTTCATTCAGCGGTCCATCAGTTATTTCACTTGTAAAAATTTGAGTTGCGGCCCCGCGGTGATCCGCGCCTGGTAACCGTTCTTCCGGGAGTAAACCTCCCCGTCCAGGACATAGCCGTTCAGCCCGTCCACCCTGAGCTCGCGGGTGGTTTGATTGTAGAGGCGCTCGTGTTTTCGCTTCCCGCGTGAATAAGAAGGGATATGCTTGGTGATTTCCCAGGGGCGGAGGGCCAGGCAGTAACCGTAAAAATCATCGGTCAGGGGTTTGTCCGCCGGGGCGAAGGGCGAAAACCAGAGGACCAGCTTCCGCAAAGTGGCGGCAATGGTGAGAAGGTTTTCGAGGAAGGGCAGCTCCTTACCCTCGGCAAAAACCCGGGCGGGTGTCGGGTCGAACCAGTGGTTCTGGAGGACCACCCCCCCGACAATCCGCACCCCCAGGTCGAAAGCCGACCGGAGGTTCCGGGGCCCGCGGTTATACTGATCCAGGGCCTTGAAAAGGATCCCGCCGGCGAAAGTGAAGGCGTACATCTCCTTTTCCGCCTGCGGGTCCTCGATCTTCAGAACCGGCAGGGTTACGAAAGGAAGATGGCCGGCTTCGCCCTTCGCGCCCGGCTCGGGGCATATTTTTTCATCAAAGGCGCAGAGCTTCTTGCACTGGGTGTCCGGGTTGCCGGAGCGGGTGGCCATCTCGTTGGCGACCATGTTCATCACGCCCCCGCGGATGGGGTAGACCAGCGGAAGCTCGAGTTTCTGTTCTTGGGCGAAATGGATCAGCTCGGTCAGGGTCAGGTGCTGGGTGCCGTCACCGCCGGAGATGCAGATGACCTTTACCCCGCGGTCATAAAACTCGAAAAAGACCTCGCGGCACCGGGAAAGGGACGGGGTGGAGCGGACGATGGCCCGCTTCCCCATGATTGTCTGCAGGTCCTCCGGGCCGTGTTTCCCCTTGAGGTTTTTCTTGGCGTTCGGATTGACGATAATTCCAAACATCTTGAAAGACTTATGGTAATCTCCATCCCCTAAAATTTTGATTGTTTGCTTTGTACATCTTCCCCCTATCACCCATAACCTGTCACCTATGACCTATTTAATCTTTAGGAATTTCAATTCGAGTCCCGACGTGACCTTGACCTGGTAACCTTTCTTCCGGTGATAAACCTCGCCGTCGAGGACATAGCCTTCCTGCCCCTCGATCTCGAGCACCCGGGCGGGCTGGTTGTAGAGCCGCTCATGCTTCCTTTTCCCGACGGAATAGGAGGGCAGGTGTTGAAAAACCTCGAACGGGGTCAGCCCGCAGCAGAGGCTGTAGAATTCCCCCTCCTTCGCCCCCGCCGGCGTGGCGAAGGGGGAAAACCAGAGAACCAGCTTCTTGATCGTGCCGGCGACGATGAAGATATGCTGTGAGTGTGCCAGGGCTTTCCCGTTCACCTTGACCCGGTTTTCGGTGGGGGTGACCAGGCGGTTCGGGACGATCGCCCCCGAAATGATCCGGACGGCGAGCCAGAAAGCCGCGAACACGTTCTTCGACCCGCGGTTATATTCATCCAGGCCCTTGTAGAGAATCCCGTTGGCAAAGGTGAAGGCGTACGCCTCCTTTTCCGCCTGCGGATCCTCGATCTTCAGAACCGGCAGGGTTACGAAAGGAAGATGGCCGGCTTCGCCCTTCGCGCCCGGCTCGGGGCATATTTTTTCATCAAAGGCGCAGAGCTTCTTGCACTGGGTGGCGGGATTGCCGAAGCGGGTGGCGACCTCGTTCGACACCATGTTCATCACGCCTCCCCGGATGGGGTAAAGCAGGGGAAGCTCGAGTTTTTTCTCCCGGCAGAAATGGACCAGCTCGGTCAGCGTGAGGTGCTGGCTGCCGTCCCCGCCGGAGACGCAGATGACATTCACCCCGCGGTCGAAAAACTCGGAAAAGACGTCGCGGACGTTGGAAATGTGCGGGGTAGAGCGGACGATGGCCCGCTTCCCCATGATTTTCTCCAGGTCCTCCGGGCAGAATTTCCCCCCGATGTTTTTCTTGGCGTTCGGATTGACGATGATTCCGTACATTATCAGTCTCCTCTCCTTATGGTCTATTGATGGCAAAGAGCATGGGGCATGGAGCAAAGCGCAAAGTGAATAGGGTTTAACTCGAAACTTGTTTTGGTCACCTGATCTCCATTTCTTGATTACCTGATCTCCTTATTTATCTGGTTTATCTAGTCTATCTGATCTTTTTCGTCAATAGTTTTTTCGTTTTATCCGGTGACTGGCTGGTCCCGCCAGTCCCGTTTGCCCCGTTTATCACGAGAAAATTCGGCAGGAATGGAATCGGCTTGTCTCCTCTTCGAGTTTCGTTATATCCTAACCTGGTATTCTTTATGAACTTACGCTCCTGACGATATTAACGCCTTTAACGATCTAGAGGAAAGAAACCCAGGAAACCCGCCAGCCCGGAGAGCGGGAGAAAACCGGATGAAATCATGAAAACCTTGATCATTTACTTCTCTCAGACCGGATACACGAAAAAAGCGGCGGAGCTCATCCGCGACGGGATCGTGGCCTCCGGGGGTAAGTGCGAGTTGACCGCCCTGGATAAAGTAAACGTAAAATCCCTGGCCGGATATGACCTCGTCGGCCTGGGCTGCCCGGTGTTTTATTACCAGGAGCCGTTTCACGTGCGCGATTTTATCGACGGCCTGCCCGAATTGAAAGGGAAGCTCTGGTTTGTCTTCTGCAGTCACGGCTCGGTCATGGGCATAACCCTCAATTCCATGGCCGAACATCTAAGGAAAAAAGGAGTATCGGTGATCGGCTTCTTTGACATGTATGCCGACGCTACCGCGCCCTTCATCCCCCACCCGACCACCACCACCGGGCACCCGGATGAGATTGATCTCGAGCGGGCGCGGGCTTTCGGCCGGGAGATCGTGCCAAGGTGGGAGCGGATCGCCAAGGGCGACTTGAGCCTCATTCCCGAACTCCCACCGGTGGATGACGAGTGGGTGAGAAGCGCGGAGATGTTCAACTTTGAGCTGGTGAAAAACATCATGCCGCAGCTGACCATCAACCTGGACCGGTGCACCCGCTGCGGCCTGTGCGAGGCCAACTGCCCGGTCCGGGGCATCGAGATCGAGTCCGACCCTCCCCGCATCCAGAACCCCTGCATTTATTGCTGTTACTGCGTGGAGGTATGCCCGGTCCTGGCCATCGAAGGCGACTTCGAGATGGTCGCCTCCATGAACCCCGGGCATTACGCCCGCCTGAAAGTGGCCCTCGACAAGGCCGCCGCCCGGGGGGAATTCCGGTGGCTGGTCGATTTCAACAAAATTGATTTTGACGATTACATGTACAAGCAGTGGGAACGGGAGAGGAAGTAGTAGCAAGTAACAAGTCGCAGGTAACCAGTTGCCGGCTACAGGTAATGCCTCGATCAAATGACATATTCTCTTTTTGTCATTCTGAATCCCCACCTATGGCGGGGGCGAAGAATCTCGTTTCTGTCGGAAAACTCAGAAAAATCAGATCCTTCGCTATCGCTCAGGATGACATTTTGGGTAGTTTGGTAACGTTCTCGATAAAATTTAAATAGGATGGCATCGTTTTGAGACATTACATTTATCTAGTACCTACGGTTTCACTTTTTTACCATTATGTTTTAATTAATCACTATGACCAAGGAAAAGACGGCCCTAAAAAATATCGCGGTGGTCGCGGATAAAAAACTCCAGGATATCGCGATCGGCCTGGTCCACGCGATTTCGGAAAAGAAAGATTTAAAGGCTTCGTATTTCAACCTTAAGCAGTGGAAAGACAAGGAGGTTGAGATTGCCGGGAATAATTACGTTATTTTTCTGGGCAAAAATGACGCTTCCGAACCTTATATTTCACTAATTAAGCACAAAAGCGAGAAATTGGGGGTGGCCTGGGGATATTTCAGCGCGATCGCGGTTATTTATATCGATAAAGTCAATTTGAATGTCGAAGAGATAAAAAAGGAGATGGAAAAAATCCAGGATTTGAAACTGTCGATCAAAAAAAATCGTCAGAAAAGAATCGCCCTGGCTTTCGCCGAATTTTCCTTCGCCTTGCTGGTTCCAATGGGATTATTGATCATTGCTCTATCCGAAGGATGGCTGCGACTTTCGCGCAAGCACAAAACTGAAATCGCGGAGAAATACCTGTATCACCTGGGGATTATGTCTTTTCTACACGAACATTTTGATGAATATATTAAGGATTGAAGATAGTAGGTAACGGGTCATAGGTCATGGACCATAGGCAATAGGTAGCCGCAACCTTAAGGTTGCGAAGTATTTTTGTACGGCTCTTTCCGTGTAAGCAAGTTCGTATTTCACTTCCCGAAAACCTCGTCGTGCTTTTTCGTCCGCCCGGATTTATAATTACTTCTCGCTTCTCTGATGCTTTTCAAATATTCCGGTGAAGTGGAGGCCAGAAGATCTTCTAAGAGGGCCTCTTTTTCTCTCTTCTTTAACCCATTTATGGCAGTGATCAGGTCACTTGTTTTAAGCTCGATTTTTATCGTATTCAACATGGTTGCCTCCTTTGAAAATCTCCCCCTCCGGGTCCGCTTCCAGCCCGTAGGGGATGGCTTACAGGCCGGAGGGTAGACCCTCCCGGTCGGAGACCTCACCCCCCTTTCAACAAAGGGGGGCAGAGGGGGATTAAGAAAAGCGCTTTATATCCTGATCTCCTTCTGGTTTCTCTAGTGTAGTGCGTCTAAAGTCCCTTTACTTTTATTGTCATTCCGGGCTTGACCCGGAATCCAGTTTTCTTGATCTGGATTCCCACTTTCGTGGGAATGACCCCCTTTTTTACAAGCATTTAAAAGAAAAACATGAACAACGGCTCCGAAAATAAATGTAAAGAAGCGTTAGACTCACACCATTAGCTTTAACTCCCGATGAGCTTGGCCAGGTCGCACATCCGGTGGGAGAAGCCGATTTCGTTGTCA